>MAXL01000139.1 GCA_001751005.1 Desulfobacterales bacterium S5133MH16 | reverse complement strand
GGATTCAGTGGAGGCTCTGAGTAAGGAAAACTGGTGTCAGCACTCCTTCGACTCAATAAATACATATCAATAAAGCCCACGACGGTCAATCTAAAACCCTTGGGCAATTTTAATCTTAGAGGTTTCTAGTCATTACAGTGCATTATATGAATTCCAAATTGCAAAAGCGACGCTGTATCGGGCGACGGGTCAGGAAATTGTTGAATGATTGACGGTCAGAACAAAAGCTCAATAATTCGGTTGTTCCATGTTCATAAGAATTACGGCGCCAAGAAAGCTCTCGCCAACATCACCCTTGATATTTCAAAAAACGAACTCCTTTTTATCAGCGGCCCAAGCGGAGCAGGCAAGACCACTCTGCTTAAGCTTCTATACCTTGGAGAAGAAGTATCAGAAGGACAAGTATTGATCGAGGGAATAAATCTGTCTAGAATCTCTCACAATCGAATACCGTTTCTAAGGCGAAAGTTCGGGATAATATTCCAGGATTACAAGCTGATACCCACAAAAACCGTTTTTAATAACGTTGCCATTGTCCTTGAAGCAACCGGTAAAAAACGACGATTTATCGAAAAGAAGGTAAAAAGCATATTAAGAACAGTGGGTATGGAGGAAACTCTGCACTCTCTTCCCCCAAGTCTATCCGGCGGCGAACAGCAAAGAATAGCGTTTGCCAGGGCTGTTGTCGGTGACCCAAAAATAATACTCGCAGATGAACCCACCGGCAATCTGGACGAAGTATCCGCCGATATCATCCTTGAGCTTCTTAAAAGGTTCCATACCCGTGGCGCCACGGTTATCATTGCAACCCATGATAAGGAACTCATCCGTAAAACGGGTGGCAGGGTCATCCATCTTAATCAGGGGTATATGCAAAAAACAATAAATGTTTGAAAGTTGTTCCTATGATTCACAACTATAAAAGAGCGATACAGGATATCCGGGACCACAGATTCTTAAACGCGGTCACTATTATTACGATCGCCATTTCCATCCTTATTGTCAGTGCTTTTGCTCTTTTTTTTGTAAACGCCAATGAAATAATAAATTCATGGAAAAAAGGGATAAAGATCATGGTCTATCTGAAACCGGATACCCCTGAAACAAAAATTTCGGAACTTATACGGAAAATTCAGCATATGGATGGTATCCGGGACGTCAGATTCATTTCAAAAAATGAGGCCTTTCAAGAGCTTAAAAAACAGATGAAACGGCAGTCTTCTTTGTTTGAAAACCTAAAGGAAAACCCGCTTCCGGATGCTTTTGAAATCCGCCTTAAAATATCTTTCCAAAACCAGGAAAAAGTTGAGATCCTTGCCACCAGGCTCGAATCGTTTCCCCAGGTTGATGAGGTGGAATACGGACAGAGATGGCTCGGACAATTTACGAATTTTTTCAATCTGTTCAGATTAACCGGGTATGCAATGGGTGGTCTTTTCTTTATGGCCGCCTTATTAATCGTGGCCAATACCATTCGTCTGGTACTCTATTCAAGACGGGATGAGGTCGAAATCATGCGTCTGGTCGGTGCTACCGATAGTTTTATTAAAGCTCCTTTTTACATTCAGGGTCTTATCCAGGGAGCTTTTGGCGGAATTATCGGTCTGGCCGCATTATTTGTCGGTTTTTTGTTACTATCATCAAGTATGGAACGGGGGATATCTCCCGGTCTGTTTACGATTAGATTTCTCTCCCCCGGCGCTTTTTGTGGAATAATACTGGGCAGCACATTTGTGGGATGGATAGCGTGTTATCTTTCTTTAAAACAATTTTTCAAATAATACTATTTTCTGCCTTGGGTATCATTTTTGTGTTGCAGCCTGCTGAAATTTTTGGCGCTAAGTCCCATGAAATCGGAATTGTCACCGCAAATAAACTTAACCTACGGCCTGCACCCACAATAATGAATACCCCTTTGGAATTAATCAAAAAAGGCGAAAAGGTCAGAATTCTCGAGCACCTCAACGGGTGGCTAAAAATTAGTCACAAGGGCCGGGTCGGTTATATTCGAAATCTAAAACAGTATGTTCGCATTATATCTATAGTTCCCACTGCGAAAAAGAAAAAAAACGGGCATAACGGCGCCGACATTAAACGGTTCAGGAAAGAAGCTGAAGATATCAACCGGGAGATAGAAAAAGGCAGGCATAGAGTTCTGACCTTCACAAAAGAGGAGGCCGCCATTGTAAGCAGCCTGAACGATATTGATCTGGCCCTCAACCAGGCAAGAAAACGTGTCTCGGCTCTCAAGTTCGAACTTGCCGCCCTCAGAGATAAAACAATCGAAACTACCCGGGCATCCGACAAACTCAAAAAGAGGATTAAAGCCGACGAAGACTACATATTCAAACGCCTGGCGGCGCTTTATAAAATGAACTGGCTGGGCAGTATATATGTTCTGGCTTCAGCTCAATCCATGTATGAACTTTTTAAACGCAAAAAGTCCATGGAAATTATCTTAGCTTATGACCAAAAGATCCGACAGAACCTTCTGGACAACAAGACAAAGCTCCAGCAAATTCTGGTCAGGCTGAATTCCCAAAAAATGGAGAAGCTTTCTCTCGAAACAGGTTTAAAAAAACAGATTGCGGTTATGTCCGATGAAAGAGTGAAACGTTCAAGTATCCTTGCCGGCATCCGCAACAAAAGATCACTGGAACTGGCGCTCCTTGAATCCCTGAATCAGGCTGCAGCCGATTTGAATCAGGCAGTTAAATCTTTAAACCTAGAAACCGGTCCACTAAAACAGAAAAAAAATATTTTACCAAAAAGCTTTTCTTCACTAAAAGGATTGCTTAATATGCCGGTTAAAGGTAAAATAGTATTTCGCTTCGGGCCGCATAAAAACACAAAACTTAATGTGGTAAATTTTCAGAGCGGTAT
The DNA here is from genome assembly GCA_001751005.1 of Desulfobacterales bacterium S5133MH16. Classification (GTDB taxonomy): domain Bacteria; phylum Desulfobacterota; class Desulfobacteria; order Desulfobacterales; family UBA11574; genus S5133MH16. Next base: position 872 of record MAXL01000139.1, on the reverse strand, counting down.
CCAAATAAAGGCAGACAGAGGCGAACCTATCCGCGCTGTTTTTGATGGACAGATCCTTTATGCCGACTGGTTCAAAGGTTACGGAAACATGATAATCATTGACCATGGGGAAAATTATTATACTGTTTATGCCCATGCTGAAGAACTCTTCGCGTCAAAAGGAGATACCATAGATATGGGAGATGTTGTTGCCACAGTTGGAGATTCAGGGTCCATGATAGGCCCGAGCCTCCATTTTGAAGTGCGCCATCACGGAAAACCCGTGGACCCGTTAAAATGGATTAAAAAAGGTTAAGGAGTAACCATATGAGCATCAAGCAAAAACGAAATCTCAATCTGTGGTTAATAATACCCATAGGCGTTGTATTCTGGATCATAGGATTCGGTTTCTACCGTGATCTTTCAGCCAACGGAGAAGAGACGTATAAAGGCCTGAAATTATTTTCCGATGTGATTGAACTGGTTGAAAAAAACTATGTTGATCCGGTCGATTCAAAAGAAATGATCGAAAAGGCTATTCAGGGTATGGTCCACAGCCTTGATCCCCATTCTTCCCTGCTGCCCCCTGACGACTTTAAAGAGCTTCAACTCGATACCCAGGGCGAGTTCAACGGAATCGGCGTTAGTATAACCATGCGAGACGGTTTCGTCACAGTGGTTTCCCCCATTGAGGGTACGCCGGCCTATAAAGCCGGAATAAAGGCCGGTGATAAAATCGTCAAAGTTGACGGTAAACCAACCATTAAATTACGACATGCTGTAAAAATGATAAGAGGTCCCAAAGGGACTGAAGTGGTTGTAACAATAAAAAGAAAAGGGGTTGATGAACCAAAGGATATCAAGCTGATACGGGATGTTATACCCGTTGAAAG
>MAXL01000138.1 GCA_001751005.1 Desulfobacterales bacterium S5133MH16 | reverse complement strand
GTGGAAGAATCCGCCATTGCCCCATTTCTGGAAGTGCATAAAGCCGAACGTATTCCCTGCCTTGACGATTACCGAGACATAGAAGGATTAGAAGTCAAGCCTCCGGATGTGTGGCGTTATTTTGTCAGGGTCAAAAAACATGTGCTGGATCGTTTTGTTGAGGAAAATGAGCTTCAGGATTTGAAACCCGGCAGGGCTGAAGATGAATTTATCTATCAAAACTCCTTCCGCTTAAACCAGAAGTTTTACGCTTCCCTGGGCGAAAAGCAGGCCTTTGTTCTTTCCCACGGCCGTAATATCATGATCCTGAAAATCGTCGGCTATGCCGAACAGGCCACCCAGTATTACTGTATGGAGGATTTCAAAGCCCACGGATGGATTGCACACCAGCGCTACCCCACAAAAGGAAGGGTCTGGCATCCCGGCGGCGCGCATCCCTTTATAGGATTGGATGAAGCCCTGGTTCACAATGGTGACTTTGCCAACTATCATGCGGTCAGCGAATACTTGAAGCAAAATAACATCTTTCCGCAATTTTTAACAGATACCGAGGTTTCGGTTCTGCTGCTCGACCTGCTCAACCGAACCTTTGAATATCCATTAGAATATATCATTGAGGCCATGGCGCCGACCTCGGAATATGATTTCGATTTACTGCCACCGGAAAAACAGCATATTTATCGGTACTTACAAGCGGCCCATATTCATTCTTCGCCGGATGGCCCCTGGTTTTTTATTATTGCACGCAACAACCCTTATGAAAATTATTTTCAGCTTCTCGGTATTACCGACACCTCCATGTTGCGACCGCAGGTATTTGCTTTGCAGGAAGGAGAAGTTCAGATCGGCCTGGTATGCTCGGAAAAGCAGGCCATTGATGCCACTTTGCAGAACCTTGCAACAGAGGATAACCGTTTTTGCCCCATCGCCGACAAATACTGGAACGCCCGAGGAGGCAGTGCAACCGACGGCGGCGCTTTCATTTTCACCGTCAAAGATTCCGGCGATGGAGACGGCTCCAAAAAACTCGTGTGTACAAATAAATTCGGAGAGGTCGTTAAGACACCGCAAAATCAAAAACAGTATAAAATAACCGCCGAACTTATAACACCGGCAAATACTGCCGAAATCGATCAGGCGTTAACGCAAGGTCTGTCCCGTACTGATATCTCTGATTTTAAGGATTATTGTTGCCAGCAGATGGCCGCCTGGGATTATCCCTCGATCAGATACTTTTGCGAAGAGATTAAAAAGCAGGCCGCCGGAAATGACACCGTCAAATCAAAAGCCATCGAGATCCTGACGCACCTTATGGACCGTCGTTTTCCAACCGGAGATAAGAAACGGAATTCAATACTGCAAATCATAAGACATAGCCTGACGTCAATTTTTCAGGATTCGCCGAATCTGAGTGAAAATACCGACGGCAGGTATTGTTACATCGAATGGGAGAAGCGAAATAGTCTGCGTTCCCCTGAAGACAATGAAAAAGCTCTGGTGATTAATGCCCGGGAATTCCCGCCTGAAGGCGATGACTGTGACGCGCGTCTTATCTGTGCCGCCCATAAACTGGGATGGAAAACGTTCATCTGCTATGGGTACAGGGGACAGCGATTCTGTGGCTGCGGTCTGTCTCAAGAATCTGATGGTGTCAGGATAGATGTCTATGACAGCTCCGGCGACTACCTTGCGTCCGGCATCGACGGACTGGAAATATATGTCCACGGAAATGCTCAGGATCAACTGGGCCAGATTATGAAGCGCGGCAAACTGGTTATATACGGCGATGTGGGCCAGACGTTTATGTACGGCGCCAAAGGTGGAACCGTATTTGTACTGGGCAATGCCGCCGGCCGTCCTTTGATTAATGCGGTGGGACATCCCAGGGTTGTGATCAACGGCACCTGTCTCGATTATCTGGCGCAGTCATTTATGGCCGGCGATCCGCTCAAAGGCGGCGGGTTTGTTGTGCTCAACGGCATCGAGTTCGACGACGAGGCCAACATTATCGATCAGACCACGCCCTACCCCGGCTCCAATCTCTTCTCATTGGCTTCCGGGGGCGCCATCTATTTAAGGGATCCACACCACAAGGTAGTTGTTGACCAATTGAACGGCGGCGAATTTGTCGACTTAAGTCCCGCCGACTGGGAGCTGATTCTCCCTTATTTAGAGGAAAACCAAAAGCTCTTCGGCATCTCCATAGAAAACGACCTCTTGACTGTCAACGGCGAAAAAAAGAACTATACAGAAGTCTTTCGCAAGGTGCATGCGGTTACCCTCGATGTTCTGGCAAAAGAATCTGTTGGAGCCGAAGAATGGGACGAAGACTGGCAGGAAGTTTGAAAAGTATACTGTGAATAATAATTTTTTAATCGATTTGCTGAACGGTTACATGTTCGACATATCTGCCTGAATCTATTAGTATGAAAGCACTTTTAGCCCTGGAAGACGGACGAACCTTTACCTGCAAAAGCTTTACCGGGCCCGGTGAAACCGGGGGTGAAGTGGTGTTCAATACCAGCATGACCGGATACCAGGAGGTTCTCACCGATCCGTCTTACAGCGGCCAGATGGTGACCATGACCTATCCTTTGATAGGCAACTACGGCGTCAATCCCGAAGATGTCGAGTCTGACCGAATTCAGGTGGCGGCCTTTCTGGTAAAGGAATACCAAAGTTTCCCCAGCAATTACAGATCTACTTCCTCCCTGGCCGATTATCTCAAAGCACAAAAAGTTCTCGGTATAGAACAGTTCGATACCCGCGCTCTGACAAGACATATTCGCAAGGCAGGGGCGATGCGGGCATTCATTTCCACAGAGGATCTTGACCCCTCATCTTGTGTTAAACGTGCACGGGAGATCCCCAGCATCAAGGGGCAGGATCTGACAAAAGCGGTTACTACCAAAACCCCTTATTATTGGACTAACGGAAAGCCAATCCTTTGCGAACCGGGAACAACCGGTTTAAATAAAAAGATTTGGAAATGCAAAGGTGAAAAATTTTCTGTGGTGGCCTTTGATTTCGGAATAAAATACAATATATTAAGATGTCTGGAATCCCGGGGATTTGAAGTTGTCATCGTACCTGCTTGGACAAAAGCCCATACGGTCAAAGCCATGGAGCCCGACGGAATCCTTCTTTCAAACGGTCCCGGTGATCCGGAGCCGGTAACCTATGCCATAGAAACCATTCGGTCCATGCTGGGGTATGTTCCCATGTTCGGCATCTGCCTGGGGCATCAACTGTTAGGGCTTGCCCTTGGAGGAAAAACCTTTAAATTGAAATTCGGCCACCGGGGCGCCAATCAGCCGGTAAAGAATCTTTTAACCGGGAGAATCGAAATCACATCTCAAAATCACGGATTTGCGGTGGACGCCCATAGCCTTGAGGGAAAAAATATTGAGATCACCCACATCAACTTGAATGACAATACACTGGAAGGGTTCAGACACAAAGAATTACCGATCCTTACCGCCCAGTATCATCCGGAAGCCTCACCCGG
>MAXL01000137.1 GCA_001751005.1 Desulfobacterales bacterium S5133MH16 | reverse complement strand
TGAAACCAACCCCACACACCCTTCCTTATCCCTATCCTCACCCCAGATTTAGTATAGTAATAGTATAACAATTTGAACCTCCAACATCGAACGCTCAACATCGATCGTCGAATAAGGATATCGCTTCGCTCCATTAGATTATAAAATTGAAACACCGAAGGTGTACAGTCCTTCGATGTTCGACGTTGGATGTTCGATGTTGGACGTTCATTTTTTATTTTAGCTCATAGTTCAGTGTTTAATAGAAGATGTTGCATTCAGATTTACGCCAGTTCAGGAGCCCTGAAATTATTAAGGAGTGTCTTCTATGACGGGATATAAAAACAGGTTGCTGAAGAGTTTGAAGGCATGGGGAATTGTGTTGACTCTTATTCTTGGGTTTTCCATTTTTTACACTGAATTGACCTGGGGCCGGTCACACCGGTTTTCCGGAAAAGTCTATGTCCGACATATGGAAAAATTGCGCCAGGAGATTGTTCCAAATGATTGGGAGTCGATTTGCAACCGTGGTAAACAGGGGACTCATAACCGTATGAGATGGAACAAAGAATTTTTTTTTCAGGCAAAAAATTACAAAAGGGATTATCAGAGTTTACCTCCCGAAGAGAAAGCCAGGCTCAAGGGAAGGTATCGGAAATGGCAGTCGCTGCCTCAGGAGAGACGGCGAACGTTGCGTCATCGAATGGAGAAGTGGAGGCAACTTCCTCCTGAAAAACGCGAACATTTTCAGCAATGGTTTCAGCGATGGCAAGAGCTTTCTCCGGAGGAACGAGGTGATATTAGGAAAAAGCTTGACAAATGGGATGTGGTGCCCCCGGATGAACAGGAAAAACTCCGTCGCAGATTCCACAAGAATAGAGATTAGGCCGACTAAATCAACAATTTTCTAAAATTGCAAAATCGGGAAAACATCGCTTAATTTAGGTTAAAGACACTTTAAGATAAAATCGACGCGATCGTTGATAGACAGCAGGGGAACGCTAATAATTTCATACCCCAGCATTTGATAACTTTCCTTTAAAATACGATTGAGCTCGGCTGCGATCTTATCATCTTCCGATCGTACGGCATCTTTTTCAAACCGTAATCTTTCAAATAAAAATATTTTTTTATACCGGGTTTGCTTACTCTTTTTGATGGGTTCATCCGGGGATAATCCTTCCAGAATATAATATCCAATACTGTCCGGAACCGCACGATCCAGAAAAACCGTTGCGTCTTTGGAAAGAGATTTTTCAATTTCAACCTTTTTATACAAAATATGGCGCTCAAACGATAATATATCCGCTTTTATTTGTACTATACTTTTTCCCCTTTTTAATTCTTCATCGATATATGTGCGTGCAACTTCATGAATAACCGGGTAGCCCAGTTGTTCAAGTGCGCTTATGACTACGGTTTTGCCGGAGCATGGCGCCCCGGTTATTACATACCAGTTTGTCTTTTGCATGAAACGCTCCCGGGAAAAAGAGTGGACTTGAATCATTAATTGAATTAGTTACAGGAAAAAAACCAGGATTTCCATCAATTTTTGTATGCGCTACCAAGGACCTATTTACAGACCCCCCAGCGAGGCGGACTCTCTATTGATCCAGGCAACCATCGGCTGTCCTCACAATAGATGCACCTTTTGCATGGTCTATAAAAATGGCCCCAAATTCAGGGTGCGTGATGTGGCTGAAATAAAAGAGGATATTTTAGAGGCCTCGGAAATCTACAGACAAAAAGTTCGATCTCTTTTTTTGCCGGCCGGAAACACCATTGCCATGAAAACCCATGATCTTTGCGAAATTCTTGATTTTGCCAGAAAGGTTTTTCCGGGAATAGAGAGAATCACCGTGTACGGTTCTTCGCAATATATTCACAAAAAAGGGCCCCAGGGGCTTAAACGTTTGGCTGACGCAGGACTGTCCAGGATACATGTGGGTCTGGAATCGGGTGACGATGTGATTCTAAAGCGGATAAAAAAGGGGACCTTCAGCCAAGAGCAGATAGAAGCCGGAAAGTGGGTTATTGACGCCGGCATAGAGCTGAGCCTGTATGTTATCCTGGGTATCGGCGGAAAAAACCGGACCATATCCCATGCCAGGGAGACGGCAAAGGTATTAAATCAGATAGAACCCGATTTTATCCGACTGCGCACCTTTGTTCCGAAGATAAACACACCTCTTTTAGAAGAAGTTCAGAGCCAATCCTTTAAAATGCTCAGTCCTTATGAGGTGTTGCATGAAACAGCACTACTGATAAAGAATATTCAGGTTTCATCATATCTTACGAGCGACCATTACACGAACTATATCAACCTTGAAGGAAGGCTGCCAGAGGCTAAAAACAGGCTTCTTGATAAGATCCATGCGGCATTGAGAAAGGATGAAAAATCATTCCGCCCTTTTTTTATCGGAACCGCATAAAACTAAATTCTGCAAGAGCCGAGGAACGGCATGTGATGCTATTGACCGTCATAATTTATCGAGAAGTTACAAATTTTTTAATTAAAACCGCAACGATATAAATAATCAACGCCCACAGCAGGCTATTGATAAAAAGCGGTATAATGACAAGGTTTCCGGGGAATAACTGTCTTGGATAAAATGCCATTGTAATGACCGGGAAATAAAAGACCTTAGAGATCAACATTAACAAACGACCCATCAAAGGCATTTGAACGTTATGAACATTGGCGGTGACAACGGATAACGTTATACTTGAAATGATTTTAGTGACAACGGAATGAACCACAGCTATGACAAGAATTGTAAAAAATTTTTTCATAAATGGAATTTCGGGGATATTTGTTATTTTATTTTCTAGAGAAAAAAATTGCATATAGGAGATAAACAGCTATTGCAAGAAAGGATGTATCCCGTAAAACAGTCAAGATGTTCATTGAACTTTCAACAGCAGTGGTAGAAAAGCAACCGCAGTTGATATTCAGCCCGCGTGCCATGTTAAACAGCAGGGCGCCGATAAACGTCATTAAAAAAAGATTGATCATGACAACTGTTCCGGGCATCCAGAAATTGATAATAAGAAAAATTCCCAGAACAAGTTCCAGGCAGGGCAATACAATTGCCGTTAGATTTATAAGTCCGTCCGGCAGGATTTGATAATTATAGACCGCCTCTGCAAATGCTGCCGGGTGCAGGATTTTGTCGAAACTGGCATAAACAAAGACTCCGCCTAATATGAATCTGGCAGATAGTGTTAGCATCCGATGTGGACTCAAGTTTTTTCCTTCTTTTGGCAAATTTCACACTTGTAAAATTCAGGACACGGTATTTCCTTTTTCAACAGGAAGGTGGCCCTTCGTCCATTCCGTCCAGCCGTCCAGCAGCACCCGGACATTATTAAAACCCATATCCAGCAAAAACAATGCCAGGTCACAGCTCAGCTCACAGGTTGCTCCTTCGCAATAGGTAATGATCAATGTATCCGGCGAAATATCTTCTGTAACCTCAATAAACCGCCGGTCAACATCATGCAAGGGCAGACAGCGTGCACCCAGAATATGTCCTTTTACATACTCATCCATAGAACGGGCATCTATGAACAGCGCTGACTTTTCCATAAATAATTTTTTGGCTTTCTCAAAAGAAATATCCAGGCGATCACCGTCAGGCGTTGTGTGCTTGGCTTTAATAGACCAGTTCCCCATCAGCGGAAACCGGTCAGATCGAAGCTGATTGATGACAAACGCCAGCAGAATTGATAAAGCGAACATTGCGCATGCCTGCCAGGCGACTTGAAAATAGGTTGCTTTGTATATTTTTTCTTTATTCTTCTCAACAGATCTGAATATTGCCATAGATTTTTTCCTCAACCTCTCTCTCGCCTATTCCTAAACATAATAATACAATAATTCAAGTTGCGCACCAGCAATGAAGAAAAAATCTTTACAATAATCAGTGAAAATGTCAAGAATATTAGAAAAAACAGTATATTGTACTTAATAAAATATTGACAAAGACTGTCTGAATAGAGAGTATATAGTTCAATTTACTTGAAGATGCTTGCAGCGGTGACGTGGTGGTGTGGTTAAAATTTTCGCGTTGACTCGGGGCGTCCATGCACCTCGCCCTTGCGGGCAGCTTGACAGCTGTCCAATTCTGCTGTCCTGCAGAATTGCCCTTGAACTCGAACAAAAATATGCATTTTTCAAAGGTTTCGGTGTCGTAAATCAGAGTGAGCTTTTTGGCTTGTTCCGGATATAGAGTTGACAGCCTGGGCCGCATCAGTGGGAGGCTACATTTTCTCTCACAAGTTATTGGTTAACGACCCAGGCTGTTACAAAGGAGTTTAGAAAACGATAAAAAGTTTTCCCCAACTAAATTATTTGTTGAGCAAAAATCGTGCAAAAATTGCAAAAAAATCGTGCAAAAAATATTTATATCTGTTATGGTATAGATATTAAATAGTTACATCAATTGTATAAAAAGAATAGCCGTGCAAACTCATAGAATAAATTATGTAATTGTGGGATAAATTACATGATATCTATGAAGTATTTTACATAATATACCACGCGATAGCCAACCGGTGCCCAAAAGTGCGTCCCTGGCCCCTGCCGTGAATAACATATTAAGCATAGAAAGCCCCAGCTTTAACGCCACATTATCTCGGCATCATTTCTGAGCGGCAGCCTATGATATTTGAATTTCGGATAACCTACCATCATTGCTCCGAAGTTAATATTTTCTTCAGGGAGTCCCAGTTCCTCTTGCATTGGCGGCCAGAAAGTTGCTGCTGCATTAAGATAACCAGCCCAACATGCTCCAAGGTCAAAAGACGATGCAGCCAGTTCTAAGTATGTTAAGGCAATAGTACAAGCAGTTGGCGCTGTTACATCATCTTTATGGGCATAGGTAATGATAACATGTGGTGCATTTCTGCATATGGGGTCATTTCCCCTTTCCCAGAAAGCAACGACTCGATTCAGGTTCATTGCAGCAACGAGTGGAGAATCTTCTTTAATTAAGTGTCGCATCCAATCAATAACAAATCCAGCCATTCGTTGGACATCATCCCTTTCATATATAACCAGCCATCTGACAGGTTGGCGGTTGTGTCCGGAGGGGGCAAATCGTGCTGCATTAATTAATTTTGTCAGAACCTCTTGCTCAACCTGCTTTTTCTTGTAATTCCTTATAGATCTTCGATACCGCAAAAAGTGCTCGACTTGTTCTGGACCAAATAACCAGTCATCATTTACTGATGGGCACTCTTCTGGTTTCATATTTGCGTGAGACATGGCACCGTGTGGACAAATCGCCACACAATGTCCACATCTGATACACAGTTTATCTCCGCCATCGACAAGGGTGGGGAAAGCATCTCTGTCTTTAAATTCGATGATTCCCGCAGGGCAAACTTCAGCACAAATACCATCATGCTCACATTTTTCTTGATCTACGGTTAACAGACTCATAATTCAATTCCTAATATGACAGTTTATTCTGATTTACTTCAGTTTCTTTCAGTTGTGTTAGGCATAGTGTTGGGTATTCCCCATTTGATATAAGAAAAAAGGACTTAGACATTTATCTAAGCCCTTGTTTTTATTGGTAGCGGGGGCTGGATTTGAACCAACGACCTTCGGGTTATGAGCCCGACGAGCTACCAGACTGCTCCACCCCGCATCAATTAATTGCAAACAATATTAATAACCATATATAAAAAATATGTCAAGATGTTTTTTAGCCTATTAACGAGGATATCAAAGACCTGATACGTGCAGCCTCGGCTCCGGCGGCATTTTTTTCATCTTTGTATCTCAAAAGCAGCCGCTTTGTCCGGCTTTTATGTCCCGATACTATTTCAATGGATGATTTGGGAACCTTTAGCCATTTTGCAAGATATTCAATACACATCTTGTTGGCCGCACCATCCACAGGAGGCGCCGTCAGCTTGATTTTAAGGGCATCGGCATGTAGTCCGGCAATCATGTTTTTAGAGGACCGGGGCTGAGTAAAAACTTTGAGCATAATTCCGTTACTCTTTTCCTGTAGAAATGGCATTTTCCTTAACAGTATTAATCCTGTCTGCTGCTTTTAATATTGTTGATAATGCGGGTGGATGAAATATTTTCTGAAACCGGAATCAGAACCACCTTTCCCCCAAGCGCTTCAACACGTTCACGCCCGAAAACTTCCTTGGATGTATAATTTGAGCCTTTGGTCAGCACATCCGGTTGTGTGATTTCAATAAGTTTGATTAGCTCTTGGGAGGAAAAAACGACAACGTAATCCACAGCGTCCAGGGCACTTAAAATCCTGACCCGTTCTTTTGAATGGAGTACAGGTCTTCCCGGTCCTTTCAATGTTTTTACAGATTCATCGTCGTCGATGGCAACGATAAGGATATCTCCCAGCTCCTTTGAAGCGGAAAAAAGCATGATATGACCCGCATGTAAAAGGTCGAAGCAACCGTTTGTCAATATAACCCGCTTACCTTTTTTCTTGAGTTCTTCTATCAAAGCCGGTAGTTCGGATATACTTTTATGTTTAAATGAAAGGGTGTCTTCATACGGCTTTAATGCCGTGGCCAGTTCTTGTCCGGAAATCGTTGCCGTGCCAACTTTGCCCACTACGATTCCGGCGGCGATATTGGCAATAGACATAGCGTCTTTAAATGAAGTGCCTGACGCTATTGCAAGCCCAAACACTGAAAGTACCGTATCCCCGGCGCCCGACACATCATAAACCTGTCGTGCTTTGGCCCTGACCTTGTATGGCTCTTTGTTTTGATCAAAAAGAACCATTCCGTCCTTGCCGCAGGTGATCAAAAGCTTATCCAGACCCACGGTCTGAAGAATTTTGTTCCCCGCTTTTAACAGGGTGGACTCGTCAACGATTTCGATTCCCGAAGCCAGGGCCGCTTCTTTTTTGTTCGGCGTAAGCAGGGATACACCGGAGTATTTTGAAAAATCGAGTCCTTTGGGATCTGCAATGGTAACCTTTTTGTGGTTTTGAGCAGCCGATATCACCCCGGACAGCAGCCTTTTGGTAATCAGTCCCTTTCCGTAGTCGGAAATCAATACCACATCAACATGGGCAATGTTATCTTCTATGAATCTGGTAATTTTATCTATGGTTGAATCTGATATGGTTTTATCTGTTTCTCTGTCGATCCTGAGTACATGCTGATGGGATGCAATAACTCTCGTCTTCTGTGTGGTGGGCATGCCCGGTTCCTGAATAATTCCGGTCGTATCGATTCCCAGCTCTTTGAATTTATTGAGCAGAATCTCTCCATTTCTGCCCGTGCCGATCACTCCGACCGCGGTAACTTTTGCGCCCAGAGCGACGATGTTGTGAACGACATTGCCGGCGCCGCCCATGGCATAATCCTCGTTTTTAATCGATACCACCTGGACCGGCGCCTCCGGGGATATACGATCCACTTCACCCCAGAGATATTCGTCGAGCATCAAATCACCCACAACAAGCAGATTGCATCTGTCGAATTTTGAAATATCAATAGGCATGGTTTAAGTTGAGTTTAAGCTTAAATCTGCATCAATTATTCTTGAAAAGATTAAAAATCGGGTTAATTGGAAATGCGATGCTTTTCAACAACTTCCATCAAAAATTTTGGCGGGCGCACAACCCGGCCGTTAGCGTCTACACACGCATGTTTTGTATATCCTTTGGCAAGGAGCTTGGTACCGTCTTCGCTAAAAATTTGGTAATCGAACTTCATGCCTCCCTTGATACGGGTGTCAAGTGAAGTTTCTATAAGTAAAATATCGTCGTACTGGGACGGAGAGTTGAATTTACAGTGAACCTCGGATAAGGGGAGAAAAAATCCCCTGGATTCGATTGATTTATATGGAACTCCCAAATACCTGAACATCTCGGAGCGAGCGCTTTCAAACCAGCGAAAATAGTTGGCATGATAAACAAATCCCATTTTGTCCGTATCACCGTATATGACCCGGCATGTGGTTGTGTGGGTAATCATAGAGTTTTCCATTTATTTAAAATCGTCTGACAGTATTTGTTGAATAATATGTTTCAGATCGTCATAGCTGTATGATACCGGAAACTCAGGGAATTCGTTTTTCACATTTTCAGGCGGATCAAAAAGAATGCCGTCATCGGCTTGTTTTAGCATGGTAATATCATTGTAAGAATCCCCCACAGCGATGGTGTCGTATTTCAGACTTTTTAACGAAATCACCGCTTCCCGCTTGCTGTCTTTCTGTCGCAGTTTATACCCGGCAATGGAACCGTCTGGATTTATGGATAACGTGTGACAGAAAAGTGTGGGCCACCCGAGCTTTTGCATCAAAGGACCTGCAAACTGGTCAAATGTATCGGAAACAATGATGATCGGGATGCGTGACCTGAGCCAGTCAAGAAATTCCAATGCCCCGTCAAGAGGGTCCATGGTGGCGATCACCGCTTGGATATCATCTATTTTGAGCCGGTTTTTATCAAGGATTGCGAGACGTCGTTTCATTAAGACATCGTAATCGGATATATCACGCGTTGTAAGCCTGAGTTCTTTAATGCCTGTTTTTTCGGCCACATTTATCCATATTTCCGGTACAAATATTCCTTCCAGGTCGGAGCAGACAATATGCATGACACCTCACATTCGCAAATTAATCTTCTTGGTTTTCATCCTCTATTCTTATGAGAACAGGTTTGGCACTGACAACGTCGAGATTCATAATTTCGGATAACGCCTTTTGTACATCAGCTTCTTTGGCAAGGTGGGTGAGCATGACAATGGGTACCGAGCCTTTGGTTTTTCGTCCTTTCTGGTGCACCGATTTTATGCTGATGTCATAATCACCCAGAATACCCGATACTTTTGACAGCACGCCGGGCCGGTCTATGGCGGCAAACCTGAAATAATAATACGTTCTGATTTCATCAACCGGCATAACGGGAATTTTCCGGATATTATTCATCTGGTATGAGAGTACCGGAACCCGGCCTCTTGACCCGGTTAACAGGTTGCGGGCGAGATCGACCGTGTCGCCGACCACGGCACTGGCGGTGGGCATCATCCCGGCTCCGTA
>MAXL01000136.1 GCA_001751005.1 Desulfobacterales bacterium S5133MH16 | reverse complement strand
GAATCAATGTTTTAGCCCGGCCTATCATTTCCTCTTTCACATCTTTTAAAACTTCCATCTTTAATTCAGGCTTTTTAATTAAGGCTCCAAGAACGCCGGCGATTAGATTTCCTTTTTCCCCGTCCGTATTTGGAACGATTACAGCAAAACCATTTTTATAAACCCCGGGATCAACTGTTATACTTATTTCTTCAATCCGGCCTTTGATTTCATAAGCAGCAGTAGCGGCAGCAAGTGCAACTGCAATAGGTTCGGTGCAACCCAATGCAGGGAAAACCTCGTGGTTTAGAACTTCCTTAAGAATATTCACTTTTCTCCCCCTTCCCTTCTATCGCCAGGTTAATCCGCCTCAGCGGAAAGCTTTTGGCTGCTTTTTATTTTGCGCGAGCCTTTAGCTTCAATTCCAATCGATTAAAATGAAACCGACACTAATACGATTGACATCGTGGTCATGATCTAGAAGGCTTTCACCGTAACCTTTGAAGTACTGGATATAAAAACCGACCTTCTCAATAATTGGAATACTCCATTCAAGCTGCAGGGCACCTCGATTTTTATCGGTTTGGAAGTTGTTACGCAACATCACTCCGAACCTGGTATTTTTCCACAGGTAATAGCCCCAGATCTCTCCGGGCCCCATATAATCACTAATATCCGGGTTATCATCGTCTTTTGAGCTTTCTGGAATTCGGTACCATGCCTTTAAGAGCAGAGTAAAATCGCCTCGCTCGAAACCCATGTTCCCCACGATGCGGTTCCAGCTCCTGGAGAGGGGTTCTGAGCGGCCGTTTGATTGATGATTGAAGCCCACAGTGATTATTCGGCCTTTCATCCCTAAAAATTTATAATTCGTGCGAAAATTGAGCAGCAACTCCGGCTCATAATTGGTCTCACGAAATGGAGCAGAGGCATCAAAGTTGTAAAGCTGCCAAAATGACTTCTGGGTATATCCAACCCACAGATCCATCTCCTTGCCGAGGATATCCTGCCATAGTTTGATTTTCAGACTTATTTGAAACTTGACTTCGTTCTTCTGGACATCCATATCTGGAGAAACTTCCTGTATGGGCTCTTTGTTCGGCGAATCATTATATGCAAAAGGCAGGATGTAATTAGATCGATGGGGCATGAAAGAGTATTTGCCCCGAGGCACTTTTATATCAAGCTCCCACAGTTTTGACAGGTATGAAGCCTTCTTGGGGCTGGCAATTTCATCATAGCATTTGAGCCGCTTTTCATCATTTTCAATCTTGGAACAGTCGGTCATGCCGTTTTGATCGTCTGCCCTTATATTGCTCGCTGGAATTATGAGGATCAAAAAGATAAGGATGAAGTTTGATAAATATTTCCATGGTTCAACTTTAATGTTTTTCATAAACCATCCTTTCAACCGAATTTCCTGCTGACTTTGATTAACACAAAAATATTTTTTATATCCACAAGATACTCTTTAATGAATTCATAAAAAAGCTTTAAGCGCCGGATGGCTAAGTAAAAAGGCTCATATACGACGCCATCATTCTTTGGTGCCAAAAGAAATACAGTGAGCCAAACACACATTGTCGGCACAAGCGGGGAGAAGCCCTTGATCCACCCTGTGATGACAGAGATTACACTTCCGGGTAACCCCTTCATCTTCATCATAAACAATGGCGTCGTATGGGCAAACGTCCATGCAGGCTTGGCAACCCGTACATAAATCATAATCCATGACAACAATGCCGTCTTCTCTTTTTGTAATCGCCTCTTCCGGACAGACATCCATACAGGGAGGATCATCGCAGTGTCGGCACATATTAATATGAAAGGAAAATTCGAATTTGCCGTTGATTTCTTTGGGCCCGTTCTCTTTAACGGCAATTAATTTAACGCCGTCCGCCGCATTATTCTCCTGTTTGCACGCTACCTCACAGGTTTTGCATCCCCAGCATAGTTCATGATCTATTGTCAGGGCATATTTTTTCATAAAGCGCCCTCTTCCTTTTTCTCCGGATATATTCTGCACAAAAGGGTTCGGACAGGAGTGGCGCCTATGGCCGGATCACACGCCTCATAGGAATTATCCGTCAATATATTGATGTTCGATTCATCCCAACCATGCCCCGGGTCTTTTTTTTCCGGAAACCACCACCCGTGTTCCGCACTGACAACCCTCGGATCTATGCCGGCAAAAATCTTCGCTCTTTGTCTGATGCTGCCGCGGGGAGACTCTATGACCACCCAGTCTCCTTGACTGATACCTTCTTTTTCAGCGGTATCCGGATGGATTTCAACAACCGGATCTCTATGAAGTTCTCTCATCCAGGGCAGTTGGCGGTTCTCCGTGTGAAAAAATCCGGGCAATCTCCTTCCTGTGATGATAATATAAGGAAATTTTTTATATAATTCGGGCGTTCTGTAAGGACTTTCAGGAGGCTCTTGGAACTGTGGGAGAGGATCGGCTCCCCAAGAGTCAAGGACTGTAGAAAAAATTTCAAACTTTCGGGTAGGTGTGGAAAATCCGGTTTCCTTATATTTCTGATACCTGACTTCTCCTCTGATGTAGTCCGTTTTTTTGAACTCCTTCCAGGTGATGCCTATCGGTTCGAGGATGTAATCCAGACCGTCTTCAAAGGTATCCCACCAGTAATCCCCCTGCCCCACCCTGTGGGCAAGGTCATTGAGCATTTCGTGATCAGAGCGGCACTCACCCACCTGTATTACCTTGCGCCGCGGGAGAATATAGCCGTGGCGTTTCCAGAAATCACCAATATAATCCATTTCAAGCCAGGTGGCTGCGGGCAGAACAATATCAGCCAGTTCGGCTGTCGGGGTTAAAAAGAAGTCGGAAACAGCCATAAACTCTACCTTTTCAAGGGCACGATAAACCTCTTTTGCATTGGCGCGGGTTAAGACAGGATTGGAGCTGATAAAAAACAGCATCTTCACCGGATAGGGTTTTTCTTCTAGAATAGCGTCCCATACACATTTAGGATTGATGATGGCAAAATTTCCTGCCAGGCGAAAACGATCT
>MAXL01000135.1 GCA_001751005.1 Desulfobacterales bacterium S5133MH16 | reverse complement strand
TAAAAAGAAAGAAGCAAAGAAAAACGCTCTGGTGGAGCGGCCTGTTATAGCTCAACATCTTTTTGGACTTTGCCGGAAACTATCTCAGTAAAAATTCTCTTGCAAAATGACATTCGCTGCAACTGGGAGTCAATCCTCGTATTTTGAGCCGAGAGGGTGCCTCTCTTATTTCACCATGGCCAGAGGAACAAGGGTTTTTCCTCGCTTTTGGGCCATATCCTCGTAAAAGTTCTGCCCTGTCTCCGGCGGCTCATACTGCTGATTTTTTGGTTTAGCTTCCAGGTGAAGAGCCCCGGCAGGGCATGTACTTACACAAAGACCGCAACCAATGCACCGATCCGGATTGATTGATTCAACACCCGCTTCGCCTCTGGAGATGGCATCCATAGGACAACGATCCAGACACGTATCGCAAGCTTCGCACTTTTCTGGATCAACAATAGCCCGATAATTCGCTTTGACCATCTCGGCTGGGCAGGGAAATTTCTTCAAGTTATTTAGAATAATACAGCAGTCTGGACAACAGTTGCACAGATTGACAGGACTTTGCGTGTTAAAGGGCATTGTCACTAATCCCGCCTCTTCACATACATCGAGAATCTGGAATGCTTCGTCTATAGAGACCTGGCGGCCAATACCTCGTTCAATGAAATACCGCGCTGGTGATCCGAACATAAAGCAGGTTTCCAAGGGCTTGTCGCACCCCTTCTCAATTAAGCCTTTCTGAACCCGACAAATACAGTCCGTAACAGCAATCAACTTTTGGTCTTGGATGATTTTTCGTGAGTTTTCATAGGTCGGGATAGGAAAGGATATGTTTATTGTCTGGTTGATCGCTATAGGACGGTGGATAAGAAGGGGTTTGGTCTCTGTAAGGTTCTTATGAAGAGCCTCTTGAACATAATCTTCAAACATCTGAGCCAATTCCCGATCCATGCTTTTGACCTGGTATTCATAGACCCCTTCTATAAAGGGCACCGCTCCATATTTTACCGTTTCACCTTTGATATGACGGTAAACCAGCCCCTTTTTGTACATCTCATCGAGCAAGGCATCAATTTGAGCCGGATCACTTCCACCTCTGAGTGCAATAGTTTCAGAAGTTTCCGGTAACATGCTTAAGTGGAGGAATATCTCTGCATCTTCCTCTGTAAACAGCCTTTTAAGTATTTTGATCTCAACCCCGGATTCTGTGGTTGGGTATCCAATAGAGTATTGATCCAATTGTTTCCGGAGTTTTTGATAGACATTAGAAGTCATATACACCTCCTTTTCATTTTGTTCGGTAGCCCCTCAAAATTATTTACGTTTATATTTAGCCCCAAGGATGCTTTTATTGACTACTCGGCACAATACGTACTTTCCGGGTATTTAGCTCGTTGATCTATGAATTGCTCCGGCATATTTCTCATAAATGATGTTCCTTTTATAGCATACCTGATTAAATCCAGATTAATCTGCCGCGAGTATTCATAAAATTCATTTCCGATATTTCCCGATAAATCAGCGGTAATATCCAAAACCTTTACTGGTATTGCGCAGGAAAAATTGAGACTGTTTAAATCAACATACCTGATTTTCTGATTCAAAGATGTCCGCAAATAGACTCTAAGGCTTTGTTGATCATATACAATACTCCATTTTGTAGATGACTGCGAGACATTTGCCAAAATATCGAAAGCGTAATCAACAATAGACTTTTGAACCAGAGGATTGTAACTTTTTAACATTTTTGCGGTGTAAATAAACCGTATAAGCGAACTCTCACCTTTAGCTATCGGAAACTGACCGCCAAATCCTTTATGCATCTTCAGGAACTCCCTGGATTCGGCATAGGTATTGTTTGCAAGCGCTTTGACCGTCATCGTGTCTTGAGTGTGGAGGTTTAACTTGCCATCGAGAAATTCGATAATGGCGCAATTTCCCGTATTATCTGCCACCAGGAAGTGTAGCCCGGGCTCTTCGTAGGTAAGTATTCTCAATTGAGCGTCACTCGAAATCACCTCTTCCACCCTGCTGAAATTGTCAAGCTGGTACTGTATCCATTGCAGGTCCTTGATCGCATGGCGAGCGTCAGGCTCTGGATATTTCGTACCGACGAGCATCATCAATTCGACAACCAAGCCGGCCTCATTTATCCCTCCCAAAGGCATCTCACGACCATATTGGTTAAATGTAAGGCTGCCGTATTTTGACGTCCAGACGGCATATCGTCCGGGATCTTTTTGTGTGCCTGGCATCGCCTTTTTTAATACACCTCGTTTGTTGATGATCATCAGGCCGCGATCTAAATGCCAGTCATAATTTTTTCCAAAAACCTGTTGGCCGTCATGAGCCAGACTGAATGTTGTACACGCCTGGCCTGTCTGTAAGGCTAGACTGAATACTAAAACATTGATAATCAGGAATCTTTTATAATTTTTCATTATGTTCATTATTTAAAATCATCCTGTAAAATTCAAAAAATCGATTGATATTATGCTGCCGAACGCCCGCCATCACAAGTGGACAGGGAAACGGGTCATTGAAAAAGC
>MAXL01000134.1 GCA_001751005.1 Desulfobacterales bacterium S5133MH16 | reverse complement strand
CACAATCTCTGCGTTATGCTCAAAAAATAATCCTCGGAATATCAAATATATGCCTGTGGTTATTTTTTTCGCATGCCTTGATCTTGAACGAAAATCCTTATTAATCAACAGACTCATAGCTGAAGGAGTCTTCTGGTGAGAATAATTGTTACCCTTTCCTGCAGTGAATGCAAAAGAAGAAATTACACGACTACAAAAAATAAACGGACAATACCGAATAAGCTGGAATTCAGCAAATATTGTCGATTTTGCAGGAGACACACTCTACATAAAGAGACCAAATAACCATTTTTATTATAAAGGCATTTTGCAGGCCAGTAGCTCTAACGGTAGAGCGTCGGACTCCAAATCCGGGTGTTGGGGGTTCGAATCCCTCCTGGCCTGCCAAATCATTCTGAATAAAAAGTTCAAAGCTTGAATTGCATGGAACCATATAAGACTTTCCGGACACCATCGGCTTTGAATTTGGTTATTTTAGGAGCATAATGGCACGGTTACAGAGGAAAAAGACTTCAAGCACCAAGAAAAAGAAGAAACAAAGTGCCGCCGGAGCGACATCACCCCGGTCAAAAAATGATGTTGCCGCTAAAAAGACCACACTGTTTACAGGTTCTGCCGGGGAAATTAGAAAAAGGTCTTCTTTATCACAGACCAAAGCGTTAACCAGAACCAAGACCGAGCCAGGAAAGATTAAAAATTATATAAACAAGGGAGTCCAATTTCTGAGAGAAGTAAAGGTGGAGATAAAGAAGGTTGTCTGGCCGACACGAAAACAGACGTTGAGCTCTACCGTTGTTGTCATTATCTTAACGATGATAATAGCATTATTTCTCGGAGTGGTCGATATCGGTTTGTCAAGCCTGATTCGTGTGGTGCTTCACTAAATTGAGGAGAAGAGAAAATTGGCTCTTAAATGGTATATCGTCCATGTTTATTCGGGGTTTGAAAGCAAGGTCAAAGCTGCACTTGAAGATCGGGTCGCATCTTTTTCTCTATCCGAAAAATTTGGCGAGGTGCTGGTTCCCACAGAAGAGATTGTCGAGCTTGTAAAAGGTAAAAGAAAAACATCATCCCGAAAGTTCTATCCGGGATATATATTGGTCAGGATGGAACTTGATGATGAAACCTGGCATATTGTGAATAATACCGCCAAGGTGACCGGATTCTTGGGTGGTCGGGAAAAGCCGACACCGATTTCAGATGAAGAGGCCGAACGGATCTTGAATCGGATGGAGGCCGGGAAACTCAAACCACAACCGAAATATTTTTTTGAGATCGGAGACGAGATTCGTGTAATAGACGGGCCTTTTAAAAATTTTAACGGCACCGTGGACGAAGTCAATCCGGAAAAGGGTAAAATAAGGGTTCTGGTGAGCATTTTTGGCCGTTCAACACCGGTGGAACTGGAATTCGTACAGGTTGCAAAGTTGTGATAAATTCGTAAAAAGTCGAATTCATCAAGCAAAATTACAGGAGTGATGTTAAAAAATGGCAAAAAAGATTATGGTACAGATAAAATTGCAGGTAACCGCCGGTCAAGCCAATCCATCTCCCCCGATTGGTCCTGCACTTGGGCAGCATGGCGTCAATATAATGGATTTTTGCAAGGCTTTTAATGCCAGGACCGCAAATGATGAAGGTATGATCATACCCGTGGTTATTACTGTCTATCAGGACAGATCATTTACTTTTATAACCAAAACACCCCCTGCATCCGTGCTTTTGAAAAAAGCGGCAAAAATAGCAAAAGGCGCTGGCGATCCAAAACGGGAGAGAGTCGGCAGTGTCACTCGAAAGCAGGTTGAAGAGATCGCCAAGCAGAAAATGGTTGATTTAAATGCAAATGATTTGAGTGCCGCATCTAATATTATCGCCGGAACGGCCAGAAGTATGGGAATTGATGTTGTTTAAAGGAAGATGTACGGGCTGTGAGTAAATCTTAATCCTAACTGCGAAACGTGTAAACAAGGAGTAAACCAAAAACATGCCGAAGCGGGGTAAAAAATATTTAAAATCGATTAAAAATATAGATGTTGGAGCAAAGCATATTTTTAGCGATGCTGTCAAATTAGCAATCGATTCATCTCATGCCAAATTTGATGAAACGGTTGACGTTGCCGTCCGTCTGAGTGTGGATCCAAGGCATGCTGATCAGATGGTTCGAGGGACGGTCGTTCTGCCCAATGGCCTTGGCAGGGAAGTAAAAGTCCTGGTATTTGCCAAAGGGGAAAAGGAAAAAGAGGCCCTGGACGCGGGTGCGGATTTTTCCGGGAATGACGAATTAATAGAAAAAATAAAAAACGGTTGGTTCGGCTTTGACAAAGCTGTTGCTACTCCCGACATGATGGGTTCTGTTGGAAAGATAGGAAGGCTGCTCGGTCCCAGAGGGCTCATGCCCAATGCAAAAACCGGAACCGTAACTTTTGATGTAGCGAGAGCGGTGCAGGAGTTAAAAGCAGGGAAAATTGATTTCAAGGTTGAAAAAGCCGGAATTGTCCATGTTCCAATGGGCAAAGTTTCTTTCGGAGTAGAGAAGATTGTGGAGAATGCAGCGGCCTTTTTAGAAACTATCGTTCGTCTCAAACCGGCTTCCAGTAAGGGGACTTATCTGAAAGGTATCGTCATTTCAACGACCATGGGACCTGGCATCAAGATAGATGCGGCCAGTGTCAAGGACTTAATCAAATAAGTCTGCTTCCATAAAGGCATTTCAAACCCTGGCCCGGACCTGGATTCTTAGTGCAATTTCAAACTATCACAAGCATAGCAAACCGAAGATTTTGGGCGAAAATGGACGTCCGGTCGCACCAGGGCAGGCTTTAGTTCACTTTAGGTACTTGTCCGGGTAAAGAGAGCCTGAATGGCTATTTTGATATTGTTTCCGAACTAGTGTCCATCCATAAATGAGGATTTTTGTTCAAGATCAAGGCATGTGAAAAAAATAACCACAGGCATATGTTTGATATTCCGAGGATTATTTTTTGAACATAACGCAGAGATTGGGCAAAAAGAACATTTATGGATGGACACTAACTAAAATATTTCTGTCAAAGACCGTAGGTGCACTTATTTTGTGTTTAATCGGCATTGCCGGCCTACCGAGACATTCTATATTGATAAGTTGTTACCTCAGGTTTTTGCGGATTAAGGAAGGAGGTGTTGTAAGTTGTGAAGCTGGAAAAAAAGAAAGAGATTGTCAAAAATCTGCATGAAAAATTTGCAAGGTCCAAAGTCGTCATCGTTACGGATTGCAAAGGACTCGATGTTTCAACAATGAATGATTTGCGAAGGAAGCTCAGAGAGTTTGAAGTTGAATATAAGGTGGCAAAGAATTCGCTTCTTATCAGAGCTTCCGAAGAGACAGATGTGGAATTGATAAAAGAGTGTTTTAAAGGTCCGAGTGCCGTTGCGTTAAGCTATGACGACCCCATTGCACCTGCAAAGGTTTTGATAAAATTTTCTAACGAGCATAAAAAGCTTGAAATTAAGACCGGCGTTATGAACGGCAAGGTGATTGATTTAAACGCCATCAAGGCGATGTCGGCCCTTCCTCCCCGTGAGGTCCTTTTAGGGCAATTTCTGTCCGTTGCCAATGGTGTCCCGGCAGGTTTTGTCCGGGTTCTTAACGCTATACCGGTAAAGTTCTTAAACCTATTGCAGGCCGTCAAGGGACAGAAAGAGTCGGCCTGATATTCGATACAAATAGAAAAACACTAATTGAAAGTTACTATGGAGGAAAAATAAAATGGCGGATATTACCAAAGATGATCTAATTGAATTTATAGCAAATATGACTGTACTTGAACTGTCTGAGCTCGTTAAGGAAATGGAAGAAAAATTCGGTGTTTCCGCAGCCGCACCTGCTGCGGTAGCGGCTGCCGTTTCCGGGGAGGCCGGTGGTGCTCAGGCGGAAGAAAAAACCGAATTCGACGTTATTCTGACAACGTTTGGCGATAAGAAGATCCAGGTTATCAAGGAAGTCAGGGCGATCACAGGGCTGGGTTTAAAAGATGCCAAGACCCTGGTTGATGAAGTTCCGAAGCCTGTCAAGGAAGGCATTTCTAAAGAGGATGCTGAAAAAATCAAGAGCCAGCTTGAAGAGGCCGGTGCTCAGGTTGAAATAAAGTAACCGTTTTGGAAATTCCATCCCGCTGTCAGCGGAAAAAACAAAGGGATTTTGAGACTTAAATATTTAACTTCAGATATGTAATGTTGAAATGTTGATCATAACAGGATGTTATTTATCTATTTAATTTTCTGTCAAAAGGAATTTTAAAATAATCCACTTTTCCATTTTCCCAAAAACTATTATTCAAGTATTCCAATTGTGACCTGCGCGCTCGTGCCCCTGGTCGCCTTGCCTAACTGGCGGGCGAGCTTGCAATGGCAGGCGGGGCTAAGCGAACTAACTTGTAATCAGGTTATGGGTCATAGGACACAGAGCAAAATACTCTTGATCCTATAACCCATAACCAAAATATAATATATCGGAGATTTCATGTCAGAAAGGATTTTGGCAAATAAGCGTAAAAGAAAAAACTTCGGCAAGATAGAAAAGATCATTGACATTCCTGATCTTATCGCGGTTCAACGGGAATCATACGGCCGGTTTTTGCAAATGGATGTTCCTCCGGAAAAACGTAAAGACGTCGGCCTGCAGGCTGTATTTAAGTCCGTATTTCCAATAAAAGATTTTACCGGAAGTGCTTCCCTTGAATTCGTATCTTACAGATTTGCAGAGGTTAAGCACGGTATTAAGGAGTGTATAAACAGGGGAATGACCTACGAAATTCCTGTTCGAATCACGGTCAGGCTTGTGGTATACGATATTGATAAGGATACCGGAGTTACGAATATCCGTGATATTAAGGAGCAGGAGATTTACTTTGGAACAATTCCCTTAATGACAGATAGTGGTACATTCATCATAAACGGAACCGAACGTGTTGTGGTAAGCCAGCTCCATAGATCTTCAGGTGTGTTTTTCAATCATGATAAAGGCAAGACACATTCGAGCGGCAAGGTTATATACACCTCCAGGATCATTCCGGTACGAGGATCATGGATCGATATGGAGATCGATCATAAAGGCATTGTCTATATTCGGATCGACAGGCGGCGTAAGTTTCCTATTACAATCCTTTATAAAGCTATTGGATATACTTCCGAAGACATTCTGTCTTATTTTTATGAAACAGAAAAGTTTGTTGTGCATGGCGAACGGGTATTCAAGAAGTTTAATGAGAATTTGCTGCGAGGTCAGCGCGCCAGCAGTGATATTACAGATTCTGAAACGGGCGAGCCTATTGTTCTAAAAGGACGTGTGTTTACCAAAGCCGCAATCAAGAAACTTAAATCCGCTAATTTGGAATTGATTCCAATAAGTGTTGAAGATATTTTTAACAAGGTATTTGCAAAGACAATCGTCGACCCTGATAGTGGAGAGATCATTGTTAAATGCAACCAAGTTTTTAACCAAGAAATTTTTCAAGCTTTGCTTGATGCCGGTATAAATGAATTTGAACTCCTTCTCATCGATGGGGTAACCAGTAGTGACTCCATCCACAAAACCCTGATTTTGGATAAGGTCGAAACAAAAGAGGACGCCCTTATTGAGATATATCGAAGGCTCCGACCCGGCAATCCTGCAACACTGGAAGTGGCCCAGGAATTTATTGACCACATGTTTTTCAAGTCTTCCTATTACGATCTTTCCGGTGTCGGTCGCATGAAGATTAACCTTAGATTGGGCATTAACTCTTCCATCGACTTAAGAACACTCAGAAAAGAGGATATACTCCTTACGGCCAAAACCCTTGTAAAGCTGAAAGATACACAGGGGGCTGTTGATGACATCGATCATCTTGGGAATAGAAGGGTGCGCGCTGTTGGTGAACTTTTGGAAAACCAGTATCGTATCGGACTGGTTCGAATGGAACGTGCCATTAAAGAACGGATGAGTCTCCAGGAAGTTGATGCGCTTATGCCGCACGATCTTGCAAATTCAAAGCCGGTTTCTGCCGTTGTTAAGGAATTTTTCGGGACCAGCCAGCTCAGCCAATTCATGGATCAGACCAACCCGCTTTCAGAAACGACCCACAAGAGGCGTCTGAGCGCCCTGGGTCCGGGGGGATTAACCCGTGAACGAGCCGGCTTTGAGGTCAGAGATGTGCATCCGTCACATTACGGACGGATATGTCCCATAGAGACACCGGAAGGTCCCAATATCGGTCTTATTGTTTCATTAGGCACGTATGCCAGGGTTAATGAGTATGGATTTATTGAAACGCCATACAGTATTGTAGAAGATGCAAGTGTATTGAAGGATGTTAAGTTTTTGAGTGCCTTTGAAGAAAAAGATCACCCGATTGCCCAGGCCAATGCACCTCTTGACGAAAATAAAAGATTTGTCAAGCCCTTGGTAACGTCACGGATAGAAGGGGAATTCATGATGGTCAAGTCCGAAGATATTGAGCTAATGGATATCTCTCCCAACCAGCTGGTGAGTGTTTCCGCATCCTTGATTCCTTTTTTGGAAAATGATGATGCAAACCGGGCGTTGATGGGATCGAACATGCAGCGCCAAGCGGTTCCTTTGCTTGTAAACCAGGCGCCTTTGGTGGGGACGGGCGTTGAAGGCGTGGTGGCCAGAGATTCAGGTGTTACGGTAGTTGCACGGCGTGATGGCGAGGTGGTAGATGTTGAGGCTTCCCGCATTGTTTTAAAACATGAGTCCGAAGACCATGAAGATTCAGAAATGCCCGTGACAGTTTACGAACTTTCAAAATTTATACGGAGCAATCAGAATACATGCTTCAATCAACGCCCGATTGTCAGAAAAGGACAAAAAGTCAAGGCCGGAGAGATTATTTCGGACGGGCCTGCAACAGAAAAAGGCGAGCTTGCCCTGGGCAAAAACATAATGGTGGCATTCATGCCGTGGGGCGGATATAATTTTGAAGATTCGATTCTGGTGGGCGAAAGGCTTCACCGGGACGGCGTGTACACATCTGTACACATTGAAGAGTTTGAAGTCGTGGCCAGAGATACCAAGCTGGGCAAAGAAGATATCACGCGCGACATTCCAAATGTGGGTGATGAGGCCTTAAAAGATCTGGATGACAGCGGTATTATAAGGCTCGGCGCTGAAGTTAGTCCCGGAGATGTTCTGGTGGGAAAAATTACGCCCAAAGGTGAAACACAACTTTCTCCTGAAGAAAAGCTTTTAAGGGCCATATTCGGTGAAAAAGCCGGAGATGTAAAAGATAGTTCTTTACGGATGCCGCCCGGTGTCCATGGAATCGTTGTGGATGCAAAGGTGTTTTCTCGGCGTGGTGTTGAGAAAGATGACCGCACCCGTTTTATCGAAGATCAAAAGATTGCTGCTCTTGAAAGAAACAGGGATGATAAGCTTGCAGTCATTAAGGACGTGGTTTACACACGGCTTGAAAAATTACTTGTGGGCCAGGAATGTCTCAAATCCCTGAAAAAAGGCAAGAAGGTTCTGATTACAAAAGGGAGTAAGATAGATACCGGGATTCTGTCCAAGATACCCGTGGCGCAGCTCGAGGGGATTGAACTTAAAAGCCCCGAACTGACCGAACAGGTCCATGATATTCTTGAGCGATATAGAAGCCAATGCGAGCTTTGCAGAAAGTCCTTTGAGAAAACTATCGCCAGGTTCGAAAAAGGGGATGATCTTCCTCCCGGCGTAATCAAAATGGTTAAGGTCTATGTGTCCATGAAGCGCACGCTGTCCGTAGGTGACAAAATGGCAGGCCGACACGGTAACAAGGGGGTGGTGTCGAGAATTCTTCCCCAGGAAGACCTTCCTTATTTTGAAGACGGAACCCAGGTTGATATGGTCCTGAATCCCCTTGGAGTTCCTTCCAGGATGAATGTGGGGCAGGTTCTGGAAATTCATTTGGGTTGGGCTGCCAAAGGCCTTGGCGATCAGCTTAACACTCTCCTGCAACAAAGAAAAGCAGAAGCTATTCGAGAGAAACTCAAACGAATATTCTCTGAACCATCCACCCAGGAAATGATAGACGACTTTGATGATGAAGATCTGTACGAGTATGCAGACAATTATAGAGACGGTGTTCACATGGCCACACCGGTTTTTGATGGTGCTAAAGAGGATGAGATCAAGTCTCTTCTCGCCGAGGCGGGGCTTCCCACAACTGCTCAGGCCACCTTGTACGACGGGCGTACCGGAGAGGCTTTTAAAGAAAAGGTTACCGTGGGTACGATGTATGTGTTGAAACTCCATCACCTCGTCGATGACAAGATTCACGCCCGGTCTATCGGTCCATATTCACTGGTGACACAGCAGCCTCTTGGCGGAAAGGCTCAGTTCGGAGGCCAGCGTCTCGGTGAAATGGAAGTCTGGGCCATGGAGGCGTATGGAGCGGCGAGTGCTCTTCAAGAATTTTTAACCGTAAAGTCGGATGACATGGCAGGCAGGACTCGTATGTATGAAAAGATTGTAAAAGGTCAGAATACATTAGACCCGGGCTTGCCCGAGTCCTTCAAGGTTCTGACAAAAGAATTGAAGAGTTTGGGTTTAGACGTAACCCTTATGGAAGGAAAATAATCTATGGAAACCATATACGATTTTTTTACGAAACCGACCGATCCAAAACTTTATACCGGTGTTAAAATTTCCCTGGCATCCCCCGAGCAGATTTTAAAATGGTCCAACGGGGAGATTAAGAAACCGGAAACCATCAATTATCGAACGTTTAAACCGGAACGCGACGGTCTTTTCTGCGCCAAGATATTCGGTCCTACAAAGGATTACGAATGTAACTGCGGCAAGTACAAGCGGATGAAACACAGGGGCGTTATTTGTGAAAAATGCGGTGTGGAGGTTATTCAATCCAAGGTGCGGAGGGAGCGGATGGCGCACATCGAACTCGCCACGCCGTGTTCCCATATATGGTTTTTGAGAAGCCTTCCGAGCAAGATCGGTAATCTGCTCGATTTGACGTTAAAAAGTCTTGAAAAAGTGATTTATTTTGACAGTTATATTGTGATTGATCCCAAGGATACGGACCTTAACCACAATCAACTTCTATCGGAGGAAAAATATCGAGAAGCACGTGAAATTTACGGGACAACATTCGAAGCCGGCATAGGGGCCGAGGCTGTCAAAAAACTGATGGGGAAAATCGATTTCGATACGGTATATAAGGAGCTGAGAGTTGATATTAGTTCCACTCGTTCTATGACAAAGCGACAAAAACTGTCCAAACGGCTCAAGATTGTCGAAGCATTCAGGCGGTCGGGAATAGATCCGGCCTGGATGATAATGGATGTTATTCCGGTTCTACCGCCGGATTTGCGGCCCCTTGTCCCTCTGGAAGGCGGAAGATTTGCAACATCTGATTTGAATGATCTGTATCGCAGGGTCATTAACCGTAATAATCGGTTAAAACGACTTATCGAGTTAAAGGCTCCCGACATTATCGTACGGAATGAAAAAAGGATGCTCCAGGAGTCGGTGGATGTTCTTTTCGACAACGGCCGGCACGGCAGAGCGATAATGGGAACCAACAAACGACCGTTAAAGTCGCTTAGTGATACATTGAAAGGCAAACAAGGGCGTTTCCGACAGAATCTTTTGGGCAAAAGGGTCGATTATTCCGGCCGGACCGTTATTACCATAGGACCGGATCTCAGGCTACACCAGTGCGGTCTGCCCAAAAAAATGGCTCTGGAGATGTTCAAACCGTTTATTTATTATCGTCTCGAGCAAAAAGGACTCGTATCCACGGTAAAGAGTGCCAAGAAGATGGTGGAAAGAGAAGTCCCGGAGGTTTGGGACACATTGGATGATGTGGTAAAGGAGTACCCGGTTCTATTGAACCGTGCCCCTACGCTTCATCGGTTGGGAATTCAAGCATTTGAGCCTATTCTCATTGAAGGCAAGGCCCTGCAGCTTCACCCGCTGGTCTGTACGGCATTTAATGCAGACTTTGACGGCGATCAGATGGCGGTTCATATTCCCCTATCCGTGGAGGCTCAGATAGAAGCCAGGGTGTTAATGCTGTCCAGCAACAATATTCTTTCTCCTGCAAATGGAAGCCCTATAATTGTACCGAGTCAGGATATTGTTCTTGGTATTTATTACATGACAAGAGGAATTTCCGGCTCCAGAGGCGAAGGTAAAATATTTGCAAATCCTGAAGAAGTTCGATGTGCATACGATGCAACAGCCGTTGATCTTCATGCCAGAATTATCGTTCGTATGGAGGGAGAACGGTTTAATACCACCGTGGGGCGTATCCTGTTGTGGGAAATTATACCCAAAGATAACATCATGATGATACGTCATATCAAGGTTTTTGATAAAGAAGAGGCCGGGACCGTTTTAGGAAAGCTGCAGGCCGGTGCGGATTTTACTGAAATGGTCGCCCAATATTCAAAAGGCCCCGAGAGGGATAATCAAGGGCTTGTCGGCCTGTTCAGAAAAGATGAATTCAAGCGGATGTTCAGTGTTTCAGATGAAGACACGGAAAAAGTTTTTGCTCTGGAAGAAGAGGGAATAAGCGGTGTTATTTTTGAAGAGCAAGCGTATCATATTTTTCAGGTGATTAAAAAACGTCCCGAGATACCTTTTTCTATGGTAAACAATGTCAGGGATAAAAAGACCCTTAGCGAACTTGTGAATTATGCATACCGGAATCTGGGACCAAAGGCTACGGTTATCCTTTCCGACAGATTGAAAGATATCGGTTACCAATATTCAACCCGAGGCGGGCTTTCCATTTCCATTGACGCCATGATCATACCGGCCTCCAAATGGGATATTTTGGAAAATGCAGAGAATCAGGTTGAAAAGATCGGCCGTCAATACATCGAGGGTCTTATCACACAGGGTGAAAAATATAACAAAGTTGTCGATATATGGGCAAAAGCAACGGATGATGTGGCCGATGAGATGATGAAATCCATGCGAATGGCCCCTGTAACCGACTCTGATGGAAATGTTGTTCTGGATGAAAACGGAGAGCCTGTTATAAAAGAAAGTTTTAACCCAATTTTCATGATGGCAGATTCCGGGGCCAGGGGGAGCAAAGATCAGATGCGTCAGCTTGCAGGGATGCGAGGACTGATGGCCAAACCATCGGGTGAAATCATTGAAACGCCCATTAGTGCCAATTTCAGGGAAGGCCTTTCCGTGCTTCAATATTTTATTTCCACTCACGGCGCCAGAAAGGGCCTTGCGGATACGGCCCTAAAGACTGCCAACTCGGGGTATCTTACCCGTCGTCTTGCCGATGTTGCCCAGGATTGTATTGTTAAGGAAGAAGACTGCGGAACCATACTTGGTGTTGAGGTTGAACCTCTGATGGAAGGCGGCGAAGTGATTCAGCGTCTCGAAGAACGTATTTTAGGGCGTGTTGCCGCAGAGGATGTCCATGATCCGTTTACCGATGAAGTGATTGTAAGGGCCGGAGAAGACCTGGACGAAGAAGCTGTAAAGGCTATTGAAGATGCGGGAATTACCAGTGTGAGAATAAGGTCGGTTCTGACGTGCAAGGGCGTTAATGGCGTGTGCGTAAAATGTTATGGCCGGGACCTATCCCACGGAGCGAAAGTTGAAATCGGTCAGGCAGTGGGAATTCTTGCGGCTCAGTCAATCGGTGAGCCCGGAACCCAGTTGACCATGCGTACATTTCACATTGGAGGAACGGCCAGACGCAGGGTTGAGCAGGCCGATATCAGAGCCCGGGCCGAAGGTGAGATTAAATTTGTTAATCTTAATGTTGTGGAAAAAGATGGAAATGTATTTGTAGTTATGAACCGGCGGGGAGGGGAAATCGCCATAGTTAGCGATACCGGACGCGAAAGAGAAAAGTTTCCTGTTATTTACGGCGCCCACATTGAGGCAAAAGACGGTGGTAAAGTTAAGGTCGGAGACCTTCTGGCAACCTGGGATCCCTTTGCAACACCCATTATTTCAGAAGTCGACGGGACCGTTAAATTCGGTGATGTCATATCCGGCAAGACCATGCAGGAGAAGGTTGACCCGGTTACCGGCAAATCCAGCCGTACCATCATCGAATCCAAAAGTGGAGAGGAACGTCCAAGGATTTCAATCAAAGACAAAGATGGAAAAACAGTGAGCCTGCCGGGACCATTGGGGATGGCGCGATATTTGCTGCCGACAGATGCTATTTTGCTGGTTGAAGAAGGAGACGAGGTTAAGGCGGGTGATGTGATCTCAAAGCTTCCCAGAGCAACAACCAAAACAAAGGATATTACCGGCGGTCTTCCAAGGGTGGCTGAACTATTTGAGGTTCGAAAACCAAAAGAAACGGCCCTTTTAAGTGAAATCGACGGGTATGTTTCCATATCCAAGGCCACCAAAAAAGGCAAACAAAAAGTTACCATTACCCCTGTAGATGTGGGTGAAAAAAAGGAATATCTGATTTCACACGGCAAACATATAAACGTTTATCAAGGGGATTACATCAGAGCGGGTGAGGCATTGATAAGCGGTTCGGCTATTCCTCAAGATATATTGAATATCAAGGGCGAAATTGCATTGGCACGCTACCTTGTTGACGAAGTCCAGGAGGTTTACCGCTTACAAGGCGTCCGGATAAATGACAAGCATATAGAGGTTATTGTACGTCAAATGATGCGGCGTGTTAAGGTTCTTGACCCCGGTGATACCGATTTTATTATTGAAGATCAGGTTGATAGAAAGTTCTTTGAAGAAGTTAACCGGGAAGTAATTGAAAAAGGAAAGAAGCCTGCTGTTGCCGACCATCTTATACTGGGGATTACCAAGGCATCACTTTCCACGGAAAGCTTTATATCTGCCGCTTCATTTCAGGAGACGACCAAAGTCCTCACAAATGCCAGCATTGCCGGCAAGGAAGACTATCTTCAGGGACTTAAAGAGAACGTTATTATGGGAAGAATCATTCCTGCGGGAACCGGCCTTCATGAGTACAGAGATGTTCAGGTTGAAGCCGGTTAAAAATTGTTTGGAAATAATGGATTATTTTTATATAAAAGACTTGACAATTTAATGATAGATGACTAAAAGCTAGCCTTTTGTCGATACATCCAACTTATGAATATAAAAGAATTTAGGGGAGAAAATGCCGACCATTAATCAGTTAGTAAGAAAAGGAAGGAAGCGAATAAAGAAAAAGACAAATACCCCGGCGCTAAAGGGCGCTCCCCAGAAAAGAGGCGTCTGTACACGGGTTTATACTTCAACACCCAAGAAGCCCAATTCCGCCTTACGGAAAGTTGCCAGAGTCAGACTGACCACCGGGATAGAAGTTACCGCATATATACCCGGCATAGGGCATAATCTCCAGGAACATTCGGTCGTTCTTGTTCGTGGCGGACGGATTAAGGACCTGCCTGGTGTAAGGTACCATATTGTCAGGGGCACTCTGGATACACTTGGCGTAGAGGATCGAAAACAGGGCAGATCAAAATACGGCTCAAAGAAACCCAGGTAGGAAAATGGTACAAGATGCATGATGTGCGATATGCCATGTCTGAGTCTTGTTGCATGAAAATAAATAACAATAGGAACGAGACCTTTGAAAAATGTTCAATTTTGCAAAGGTCTCGCAACAATGGTGTAGCATATGCCGAGAAGAAGAGAAGTCCCTGAGCGGATAATTATACCTGATCCCAAGTATAACAATAAGCTGGTTTCAAAGTTCATAAAGTCTATAATGCGGGATGGGAAAAAGAGTACTGCAGAGTCGATTCTGTATAATGCCTTTGATGTCATTGAAAAAAGGACAAAGGAATCAGCCATCAAAGTTTTTGAACAGGCAATTGAAAATGTAAAGCCGATGATTGAGGTCAAGTCGCGTCGTGTAGGAGGTTCAACCTATCAGGTTCCCACAGAAATTCGGCCTTCCCGGAAAACGGCTCTGGGAATTCGGTGGATTATAGGTTTTGCTCGCAAAAGACCTGAAAAAGGGATGGTTGATAAACTGGCAGCTGAGCTATTGGATGCCTCCAACAAGAGAGGGGCTGCTGTCAAAAAGAAGGAAGATACCCATAAGATGGCTGATGCAAACAAGGCGTTTGCGCATTACCGCTGGTAAACTTTATTGTTAACTCGCTCTAAAGGGAGGACAAAAAGATGGGGAAGGAAAAGTTTGAGAGGACCAAGCCGCATGTAAATGTGGGTACGATAGGCCATATCGATCATGGCAAGACGACCTTG
>MAXL01000133.1 GCA_001751005.1 Desulfobacterales bacterium S5133MH16 | reverse complement strand
CCGTAGCTGCACCAGTTACACAAAAAACTGACAATTTTGGGTTCCCAATCCGACATCTTAGAAATCTCCTAGTGCCTAACGCTCTTATACTGCTTGATTCAAAGAAAAAATCTGCGCAAATATCTGATCATTGTCGAATCCTTTAAGATGGATCGCGCCTGATCTGCAGGATGCTACACATAACCCACAGCCTTTGCAAAGGACAGGATTGATTTCCGCTCTGCCTGGAAAAAAACGGTCGTCTTCAGGTATAAAAGAAGGTGCCGAATACGGACATACGGAAACACATACGCCGCAGGAACTGCAAATTAAGGGGTTGGTTTCCGCAACAGTGCCGCTGGTCTGATAAGTCTTCCTGGCCAGAAGTGTTACCGCACGAGCAGCGGCGGCTTTTCCCTGAACAATAGATTCATCTATCGGTTTGGGTGCGTGTGCCAGACCACACACAAAAACACCGTCCGTAGCAAAATCGACCGGTCTGAGCTTTACATGGGCTTCGGCAAAAAAACCGTCGGCATTCCGGGGAACTTTATAAAACCGGGTTAATGTGTTGTCAGTCTCCGTAACAATGGCGGAAGCCAGGATTAAAAGGTCGGGCCTGATTTCCATTATCCGCCTGAGCACCCTGTCTGCAAAGGTTACTTTTAAATCATTATGGTCAACGTCTACGGTTAAGTTCTTGTTAGAATCGTAGCGGATAAAAACAATCCCTTTAGAACGCGCCTCCCGGTAAAGATCTTCACGCAGCCCATAAGGGCGCAAATCCCTGTACAGAATAAAAACGTCCATGTTGGGGTTGATCTCTTTTAGTTTCACTGCGCTTTTGATGGACTGGGTGCAGCAAACTTTGGAACAGTAAGGCCTTTCTTTGATACGTGAACCGACGCATTGGATAAATACAGCGGTATTGAGTCGAGCTAATTCCTGATCGTTATCAACAAATCGCTGCTGTAGTTCCAGACCAGTCACAACACGGGAATCCTTGCCGTATAAATACAGGTCAGGTTTTAACTCCGAAGCACCGGAAGCGATGATAGTGACACCATGCTCAAGAACTCTGCTTTCTTTGTCGTTTTTGATTGTTGTTTTGAAATTCCCCACAAAACCGTCAACCTGTGTGATCTGCGAATTCAGAAAAACCTCTATATTCTGATCGGTCCGGACCGCATCGATTAACGTGGTTAAATACTTTTGAATATCCTCACCTCGCCAGGTTTCGTGAAGATGCCGTGCCTGCCCGCCGAGGGAGTCTCTCTTTTCGATCAGAAAAGTTTTATATCCCTGCTCCGCCATATTTTGGGCTGCAGCCATCCCGGCAACACCGCCCCCGATAACAAGAACCGACTGATTCATCTCCATGGTAGATTCTGACAGGGGTTCAAAAAGACGGGCCTTGGCAATGGCCATTTTGACTATATCTTTTGACTTCTCCGTGGCTTTTCCAGGATCATCTTGATGTACCCAGGAGCACTGATTCCGAATGTTTGCCATCTCAAACAGATATTTATTGACTCCGGCATTGATTAAAGTCTCCTGAAAAAGAGGTTCATGTGTTTTCGGCGTACAGGCTGCCACAACCACCCGGTTCAGCCGATGCTCCTTTATGACTTCGGTAATTTTGTCCTGGGTGTCCTGTGAGCAACTGAACATATTGTCCTCCACATGGACAACTCCGGGTTGATTTTTTGAATACTCCACCACTTCATCGATATTTACTATCCCTGCTATATTGGTTCCGCAACGGCAGACAAAAACACCGATTCGAGGCGGTTCCCCTCGCACATCCATTTCCTCCGGAATATGTTTTGTCTTTGTGAGAGACCATCGTGACCCGGCTAACATGCTTCCGGCCACACTCGCAGCGGCACTGGAATCTATAACGGAAGACGGAATATCCTTGGGCGCCTGAAAAGCTCCGCAAACAAACATTCCTGGCCTGGAAGTTTTGACCGGTTCAAAGCTGCTTGTGCGGGCAAAGTTGTAATGATCCAGATCAATGCCCCATTTTCCAGCCTTTTCCGCTATTTCCATGGACACCATCAGGCCTACAGACAGAACCACCATATCGAATTCCTCTTCAACACTCTTTCCGGTCTCGTCAACATAACGGATAAGCTGCATACCTGTTTCTTCTACCGGAACAATATTGGTAATTCTCGACTTGATGAATCTCACCCCCAGATCATCTTTGGCGCGAATATAATATCTCTCAAAGTCTTTTCCGTAGGTGCGAATATCTATATAAAAAATAGCCGCATCTAAGTCCCCATGGCTGTGTTCCTTGGCCAGCATAGCCTCCTTGATGGCATAGGTGCAGCAAACCCCGGAGCAGTATCCGTTGGCATCCAGGTGCATATCCCTGGATCCTATGCATTGCAGCCAGGCAATCTTTTCCGGCTCTTTATTGTCTGAAGGTCGAACCAGATGACCGCCGTAAGGCCCGGAGGCCGATAAAATCCTCTCAAATTCCATGGAAGTTACGACGTTTGGATGTTTTGCATAGTTAAAGGTGTCGTACTTAGACGGATCATACGGCTTGGCACCAGAAGCAAGTATGATTGAACCGACATTTACCTCAACTGTTTCATCCTTTTGAGAATGGGTTTTGAGTGTGAGGGCCTCGGCCTTGCAAGCTTTGACACATTCGAAACATTCACAGCATACCATGCAGTTAAGGCATTTTTCAGCCTCAATAACCGCCTGGTTTTCGCTTAGACCCAGTTCAACTTCAGTAAAACTCTTCTTCCTCTCTTCCATGGATATCCTGGGCATTCTGGACCTTTTGACCTTTTCGATATCTTTACTGAACGGATTGAAGTTTTCCTGGGGAACCTCAAGAGGTTCTCGCCCCTCTTTCAAGTCCTCGGCATTCATATATCTTGATATGGAAATAGCAGCCTCTCGCCCGGCGGCAACAGCTTTAATCGCAATGGATGGGCCGGTCTGTGCATCACCGCCTGCGAACACCCCCTTTCTTGTGGTTTCGAAGGTTAAGAGATCGACCTGTATGTTATGCCATCTGTCTAATTCAACACCCGTCGCACTTTCAAGAAAAGACGTGTCGGTTCTTTGACCGATGGCAGGTATTATAATATCTGTATCAACAACAAATTCACTACCCTTAACAGGAACAGGGCGACGTCGGCTCGATGCATCGGGATCACCTAATTCCATTTTAATGCATTTCAGACCGACCGCTCTTCCCTCTTTTTCGACCACCTCCACCGGAGCCATGAGGAACTG
>MAXL01000132.1 GCA_001751005.1 Desulfobacterales bacterium S5133MH16 | reverse complement strand
GTAGAATATAGAAACAATGAAATAGTCGTTTTAGATAATCAAAGACCGCTCTCAAGCCGCTCAAGCAACGCCGCAGATTTTGATGTTTTTAAAGAGTGGATTGACTCATATAATCATGCTGTCAAACAATATGACAATAGAGAGCAGCTCTTAAACATTGGCAGGGCAATCTTTGCCTGGCTTGATGGTGACCATGGCCGGCTTGGCGAATACCTTGAAAATCCGGAGTGTCCGTTTGTAATAGAATTCCAGATCCCTGTAAGATCTTCGGAAAT
Source organism: Desulfobacterales bacterium S5133MH16 (assembly GCA_001751005.1). Lineage (GTDB taxonomy): Bacteria > Desulfobacterota > Desulfobacteria > Desulfobacterales > UBA11574 > S5133MH16. Next base: position 2,634 of record MAXL01000132.1, on the reverse strand, counting down.
ACAGAAAGCTTTTATTGAAGCGCCCTGGGAATTGCTTGCAAATGAAACCGGACATCTGGCTAAAAATCCGGATTTAAAATTTTGCCCAATTCGCAGAATCGGCGATGAGAGTGAGAACAAAAGAGAAGTTTCAAAATATAAGCTGAACACTGTTTTTATGGCTGCTTCGCCAAGGCATGTAAAACCTGTGCTTGCTTATGAACAGGAAGAGAGTTCCATCCTCAGTCTTTATTCAGAAAAATCAATTAATATTGATCTTTTTGTGGAAGAGAGCGGTAATCTTTCTCAATTTACAGATCTGATTAACACGGTGAAACCTGTAGATATTGCGCATCTTTCCTGTCATGGCAATATTTATAGTAATTTTGAAAAATCTGAACCTTTTCTTTGTCTTGAAACCATAACCGGAGAATTAGATAGAGTTACAGCGGATGAATTTGAACAAAAATATTCGCAAAACAGACCCGCCCTGATCTTTTTATCAGCGTGTAAAACTTCGGAGGCATATCCAAATAAAGAATCTTCTGAAAAAAAAGAGTATGGCACATTTACGCAAACAATAATCAAACGCGGATTCCCGGCAACGCTTGGGTGGAGCGGTTCTGTGTCTGATCTCGAAGCCACAAGATTTGCCGGCGAGTTTTACCGTAATCTTTCACAAGCGGCCACAGTGGAAGACGCTGTCGCAAAAGCGCGTTATTTATTATTTATTCCACCAAAAGAGAGCGCAGAACCATATGAATCAAAAGACTGGCACCTCGCGAGGCTCTATCTTGGGGCAATGGGCGGCGGTATTCTCTCAAAAGGGCATGATGAACGGTTTGATCGTGAAGAAGACGCCGGAGTAAAGGAGTTTCTTGGTAAAAAGGAAAAAGGTCTTGAAGTCGCCGGCAGGAAGGAATTTGTCGGGCGGCGCAGGCAGATACAGGATATTCTGAAGGAATTTAGTGATAATAATTACGCTGGCGTATTGATTTTTGGCTTAGGCCATCAGGGCAAATCCAGCCTCGCGGCAAGAGTCGCGAATAGATTGCATGCTCACGACACAGTATTGGTTTATGGGAAAAAAGGTGAGGAGAGAATGTATTCCGCTTATCATGTTCTAAGTGAGTGTAAAACCGTTTCTAATCTGGAAACCGGAAAACGTGTTGATGAGTTCCTGCTGGAAGTCACTCAAAACGAATCATATCTAAAGGCATCATTGAAAGAACTTCTGGAGGGGCCTTTTTCAGGAAAGGACAAAGAACACAAAGCTATTCTGATGGTTATTGATGACCTTGAAAAGATCCTCGTCGCGCCGAAAGACGTTTTAGATATATATGGAGTGAAACCGGAATACCGGACAACATTAATTTCGATTATTACAGCTTTCAAAGAAGCACGTACCAAATCGCGGCTGATAATAACCGGCAGGTATAATTTTAATCTGGTTGATCAAGATAACCTGGATATTGCCGGTCTGCTCATGAAACTTCCGCTTGCTTCCATGAATGATACGGAAGCAGAGAAACAGTATATTGCTAAATACGGCGCCATTAAAAAAGAGAAAGATAAAATAACACTTGAACCTGCTCGCGTAGTGGAAGTATGCAAAGGTAACCCCGGTTTGCAGGATATAATGTTCAGCCTTTTTACCAGCGCTCCGGAATCCTATCTCAAAGCTCTTCAGGGAATGGAGAACTATCTGAAGGGCGGAGATCTGCCCGAAGAACAGAAGGTGCAAGATTTTCTGAGGGACCTGGCAATTGATCATATTTTAAATCTTTTGACAGACGGTGAAATGGGATTATTACAAGCAGCCGCTTTGTTTGAAATTCCTGTTCCTGAGGAAATTTTTAATGTTATTGCCAATCAGGTCGGGATACAAAAGAATGTTGAGTATAAAAAAAGGCTTGTCGGGTTCGGCGTAATAGAACAGTTCGAAGATATGGTTTATCCTGATAGAAAATCTCTACTGCTAAACAATATAATCAGATCGCGGATAGAAGAATTATCATCTGATAGTATTGATGATTTTGCAGGCGTTATCACAGAAACTTTATTTAATATCTGGTGTGCTGATAAAAAAATATACCGGCCATGGATTTGTGACAGAGAGATTGTAAAATTCGGACTGACTGCAAAACATTCGGAGTCAGTGGCATTATGCGCTGAAAGTTGTATCAGAGGGATGCACGATAAATTTTTGACAATAAACGCGGCTTATTTTGCTATTCGTTCCATTTCACTTCTTGAAAACAATCGGGAGAGTGTGCCGACGGGTTTATATCAGATTGCCTCTGAAGTATGTCATAGAATTGGAGAAGTGGAAAAGGCCCGGGAATATATTGAGAATACATTAGATAATACAATAGAAGATAGTTTTGTAACGGCTTCATCTTATCTGCAATTAGGAAGAGTTTTAGTCCAAAAGGGTAAAGTGGAAGAAGCTATTGAAGCATTCGAAAAATCAAAAGAATTATTTGTAGAAGCAAAAGCAGACAGAGAGTCAGCAATAGCATTAGGAGATATTGCCCGGATCAAAGTATCCAAAGGCGAGGTAGACGAAGCGCTGAAACTTCATCAGGAAGAGCTTAATGTATATGATAAACTGGGTGACACCAGATCGAAAGCCGTGACTCTCGGAGATATTGC
>MAXL01000131.1 GCA_001751005.1 Desulfobacterales bacterium S5133MH16 | reverse complement strand
TTGCCATTTTCCCAGAACCCAATATTCCAGTGTTCCAATATTCCCTCATTCCAATTGTGAGCGAAGCGAACTAACTTGTTCTCTTGAAAAAAAACACTAAATCTGGTAACCTTTAAAAATGAAGGTTGACGATTATTTAAGGTGAATTCTCCGGTTATTCAATTTTCAATCTTCAATTTTCAATCTTCAATTATTAGGGGAGTTTGATGATACAGTCAAAAGCACTTGAGGTTAATATCGCAGACTACCATGTCGATGTCACCATCGATGAAAAATATTCAATACTGCAAGAGGTGATGTCTAAATATTACGGCATCCTGGAAGGATTGAATACCCTGCTGAAAGAGCTCTCGCATCCTTATAAAAACTGGCAGTTTATTGTGCATGAAGCGAGAGTTTATTCCCTCGATTATTTTCATCTTTTAAAAAGCCACCCAAAGGGACCCGAAGCCACAGAACTTTTATTGGATATTTTTATACGCGCAATTGAATCAAAAAGCGATATGGACGTCAGGGCCGATGCCGTGGACAACTTTCTCCTTTTTATTCAAAAAATTATAAAGGAATCCGGCTCCGACTTTAAAAGATTCAAGCCGCTGATCGATGACGCATTTAATCGTATTAGAGCGTATGATGGGGATGATTTCTTTTTGTTTGTTAAAAGTTTCTATCAGATAAGGAAACTGGCGGATGCGCTTTTAAATTATTCATCTGAAATTGCAGAGGGTTGTAATGCCGTCAATCTGCTTCTCATAAAATACTATGATCATATCTATAGTTACTGGCTAACTGAAAAAGATCCTTGGACCTGGTTTGAACAAGAGGCTGAAAAAATTGACAATCCGGAAAATTTAAAGAAATTTTTTCAGATTATATCCCACAAACAGATCAGCGGGTATAAAAGCAGACTTGAAAAAATCGCTCAGTTCAAAAACATTGAATCCGAAGATGTTCTGAAAAAATTATTAATGCTTCCGGGTTACGACCAGTTTGTAGAAACGTACCGGAAAATTCCTCAGAGTCTTCTAAATGAAAGCGCTAAAACCGTTTGGGGCAACCGGTGGAAGCTTATTTTTCTTTTCCATATAATGAATATCGTCGGACTGTCGATGATCCATGAGGAAGCGTTACGGGATATCAACAGAACATTGAGCTGGCTCATTGCTCATGAGAGCAATCTGAATATCGGAAGCCTGATTCATAAAACCTTTTCCATATTAAAAACCAGCGCCGGTAATTACCCTGCAACCGCATTGAATTGTATTTTGAATATGGGGAAAGGGGTTTATAAAACCGACGACAGGGATCTTGTGGCATTTTTTATCGATTACGTAATCGATTTAGGCTTTCAGTCACCCATGATCAAAGGTGTCAAAAACGACTGGCAAATAGATTTTAATACCGCCCACATTTTAAACATAAGGACATGGCTTGAGCTGATTGAGCTGAATCCAATGTGGTCAACCCGACTTGTTTCATACCTTATCATCCATCTTTCCGTGTGCGGGGTGTTTATTAAAGATATAGACCTTTTTCCCCGGGATATTACCCGGTTATTAAACAGCGGCATTGCCCCTGTCTATAACCTGGGCAAGCAGCTTTGCAGACTTTTTCCCGTGTACTTTAACGATATCGGTGCAGAAGGAAAGCTCAGGGATATTTCTACGGAAATTGATGAAATATCGGGTCGAAGAGATCCGCTTATACATTTTTTGCGCAAGCAGAGCCATGTGGAAAGCAGTAACCGGATCATCGATCTTATGGAGGCAACCTTTAATTTTTGGGAAACAAAAGAAAAAGACTCTTTAGAGCTTTTAGTTCCACCGGATATTTACCAAGAAATCCATATCAAAGGGCCATACATCGATGGGGTTCACCGGGTAATCTCACATCTTAAAGAAAAGGGGGTCTCTTTACCGGACGGACTTATTACAATTAAAGACGATCAAATAAAGCGCCTTGTTGAAGGGGTATCCGGCGTATCAGAGCAAGATTCGAGGAGGGTGGAACTTGCCGTAAACTTTTACAAACTTTTGAACCAGAAATACAACCTCGATTTTATCGAAATGGAAAACTATCTTGCTCAACTCAGGTCGGAAGCCTTTCCTGATTTGGGAAGGCTGCAAAAAGCTCTGGCAGAGCCTGATTTAACTAAAAAGATTTTCGGGCTCCTCGACTACCTGGAAGCGTTGAAAAAAATAATACTTTCAGATCAGAAATATGAAATAAAAGAGGATATTTATAAGAAAAGACATATTACCATAGATATCCCTTCCATGTACGGCAGCTATCGCGAAATGAAATTTGACGCACTGGGACTTACATTTCGAATAGAATCTCTGGTCAATGTTTTTTTTGAAGAACTTGTGGAAAATGTTGATCTCAGCCTGATAACAAAAGCCACTTTTTTTCAGATTTACGACTGGTTTCGGTTGTTTTACAAAGCGTTGAAGCTTGATGGAACGCCATCGGTTGAGATTGAACTTCAGCTTGACATGTTGGCCCATTCACTTGAAGCCAGGAGATTCACTTTCACCCAGTATCTTGATATTTTTAAGGGGTTTGCTCAGGCGGCAAGAAATATCATCAATGACTATTTTAATAATATTCATGGAGAAAATCTTAGCCAGATTCTGTCTCAGATATCTTTTGATCAGATTCTGCCGAAATACCTCCCACAGAGCGGTGCAATTGACCACGAAAAGCTGAAACACAGGGTCTCGGAAATTTTTTTCCGGGAGCGGATAGCCTTTTCATTGGCGCTCCAGCAATTGGATCTATTGTTAAGCCGGATCTTAAACACCCTTTTTCAGCAATCCAACAAACTGCCCAAGGATAAACTTCAGGATCTTCTCCTTTATGATCCTGAAAAGGCGATGACGTCTATGAACAACGTTCCTAATCGGGTTTCCGGCATTATTTATCTGGGTAATAAAGGGTTGAACCTGGTCAGGCTGAAAAATTTAGGCCTGCCGGTACCCCCGGGTTTTATTATAACAACTGAAACATTCCGAAGTAGAGAGATCATAGACAATTATCCACCGGCAAAACAGAATTTCAGGGAACAATTAGAGAAACATATCGCTGATCTTGAAAAAGTGACGGGCAAAATATTTGGCGATCCTAATAATCCTCTTCTTTTTTCCGTAAGGAGCGGATCGTCCATTTCACAACCCGGAATGATGGATACGTTTCTTAATGTTGGGATGAATGAAGAAATTGCAGCCGGCATTGCAGAGCGTACCGGTAATGCCTGGTTTGCTTGGGATTGTTATCGCCGGTTTCTGCAATGTTACGGCATGGCTTTTGGCCTGGAAAGGGATGATTTTGATGCAATTATCGGCGAAATGAAGCGAAGGGCGGGTATCGGGTTTAAAAGAGAATTTGACGGTATGCAGATGCAAAAAGTGGCAATGACCTATAAGAGTATGATAAAGAATTCAGGGATTGATGTTATTGATGATCCTTTTGAACAGTTTTACGTAACCATTAAAAATGTTTTCGGTTCCTGGGAGTCTTCCAAAGCAAGAGCCTACCGTAAGATCATGGGGATATCCGATGACTGGGGCACGGCCGCTACGGTTCAAGAAATGGTTTACGGAAACCTTTCCAGACAATCGGGCGCCGGTATCATTTTTACTCATAATCCCAGATGGTCGGAGGACAGCTTGAGGTTGTGGGGTGATTTTACTATCGGAAATCAGGGTGAGGATGTGGCTTCGGGTCTTGTGGCCACCCTGCCAATATCCATTATACAGCAGGATGTCGAGATGAGGGAAACCGATATAACCCTTGAAACCCATTTCCCTGAAATTTATAACGCGTTAAAAGAGTGGACCAATGAGTTGATTCACATGAAAGGATGGAGCCCTCAGGAAATGGAATTCACTTTTGAAGGTTCCGGTATTGAAGATTTGTACCTGCTTCAGTGCCGTGATATGGCCATTCGAGAAAGAAAGAAAGTTTTAACCTTTGACCTTGGAGATATTACGGAGGATAAATTATTAGGACATGGTATCGGGGTCAGCGGCGGAGCAATGAGCGGACGGATAGTTTTCAGCCTGAAAGAAATCGATCAATGGAGAACCATAGAACCTGAAACATATTTAGTTCTTGTAAGGAATGATACCGTTCCTGATGACATCAGGGAAATATATGCGGCGGACGGCCTTCTTACGGCCCGGGGCGGCGTAACATCCCATGCTGCTGTTGTGGCCTACCGGCTTGGCAAAACTTGTATTGTCGGATGCGGAAACCTTGTCTGCCAGGAAAAAGATAAAAGCTGTCGATTTAACGAAGTGGTTTTTAAATCCGGAGACCATATCAGTATTGACGGCCGTGAAGGGTCGGTTTATCAAGACTTAATAAAGGTAAAACAAGCCTAAATAATTGAAGATTGACGATTGAAGATTGACGATTGAAGATTAGAATATTGACGGCTTGGTAAACGGTCGCTTTTCCGAGTTCCTACGAATTCATTAATCTTCAATTTTCAATCGCAAATTATCAATTTAAAGGGGGATATGGGCATGCAAACGGAAACTAACAGCGGAATAAAACTCGGTATAAACGGGTTTGGCAGAATCGGAAAGCTTTCTGTGTGGCACCATGTAGCACGAAAATATTTTAGTGAAATTATCGTTAATATCGGACGTGAAGCCGGAACAACGCTGGAAGATATTGCCCATTATGCGGAAAGAGATTCAACCTACGGTTTGCTCTGTGGGTTTTTGTATGGCCAAAAAGCAGAGCCGTTAATCAGTGATCTGGATGAAACAAGCGGCGCCATGAATATTGACGGTGTCAGGGTTCGTTTTTTAAGATCATCCAGGAACCCGGCTGAAATAAACTGGAGAGAATATGGCGTAAAACTTGTTGTGGATACAACCGGTCAATTTCTTGACCCGACCCTTCCTCCGGATCATCCAAAAGGGGCTGCGCGCGGCCATCTTGAAGCAGGAGCCGAAAAAGTGATTGTCTCTGCGCCCTTTAAGATAAAAGACAAAGGCAAACCCATGCCGGACAATGCGGTAACCACGGTCATGGGTATCAATGACAATGTCTATGATCCCAGGCGCCATAAAATTATTTCCAATGCATCCTGCACCACCACCTGTCTGGCTCATATGATAAAACCCCTTATCAATTCTTTGGGCCCTAAGAAAATACTTTCCGCTTCCATGGCAACCGTGCATGCCGTCACCGGATCACAGCAAGTATTGGACAGGCTTCCAAAAGCCGGAGCCGCCGATTTGAGGAAAAACAGGAGCATTATGAACAACATTATCCTCACAACCACAGGTGCTGCCAATGCCCTTAGACTTGTCATTCCGGAAATGGAAGAGATCGGATTTATTGCGGAATCCGTAAGAATTCCAATATCCACAGGTTCTCTGATTATACTGGTGTTGAATCTACAGGAGGAGTTGTCCGGTGAACCCATAAGCAGGGAATTGATCAATGATATATACCGGCAGGCGGCATCCCATGATCCTTATGGTTACCTCAACTATTCTGAAAAGCAGAATGTTTCAGGGGATATCATTGGATTGCCGAGGGCTGCCGCCGTTATTGAGGGCCATGAAACCCACACCCGTACCGCCGATCAGACAGTTAACCTGGAAAAAATACCGGGATTGGAAAAAGAAATATTAGGTTTATTAAAAGATGTAACGATCAAAATACCGATAACACAGGCGGTAATATACGGCTGGTACGATAATGAAATGGGAAGTTATGTTAATATTCTCGGCGACAGGACGGTTTCAGTGGCTGAAAATATGTGATTTTGTACCGTCGTTTCCATCCTTAGTTTCTATCCCTGCCATATGCACGTTTCTTCATTTTTATCTTTTGCTTTATGGGGTGTCATAACCGACTATTTGCATGTTTATTGAGCAATAGGAGAATGATTTTTCCTTGACAAAAAATAGATTTGCAGATACAAAGCCGCAAGTTATTTTCCCATTCAGGAATGAAAGTTCATTTTAACAACGGAGATCTTATGAGTGCTTTGGATAATAATGCTAAAGAGATTGCGAAAGATGCCGGCGACGAGGGTGTTACAACATCGTCCCCGGAAATAAATCAAAAAGAACAGGATAACCGGTCTGCGGGGCCGGTTATCCTGTTCTTTATTTTCGGACTGTTTGCAAGTCTTATTTTGGGATGGATTATTTTCCCGAAGCTTCTTTACTCGAAAAAAAAACAACCGATCGATTTTAACCATGTACTGCATGTGGCGGAAGTTGAAGACGGGTGTGAAAGTTGCCATTTCTTTCGTGAGGACGGCACCTATTCCGGTGTTCCGAAACTTGAACAGTGCATTGACTGCCACGAAGAGATACAGGGAGATAGTCCGGATGAGATCAAATTCGTTGAGGAGTATGTCTCTAAAGGAAGAGAGGTTCCGTGGTTAATATACTCGCGGCAGCCTGATTGTGTATTCTTTTCCCATGCCGCTCATGTTAAAGTTGCAGGAATGGACTGTGTTACCTGTCACGGCCATATTGGGGAATCAGAAAGCTTAAAAATTTATGAAGAAAACCGGATTACGGGCTACAGCCGTGATATCTGGGGAAAAAGCATCGGCGGTTTCAAAAAGAATACCTGGGACCGGATGAAAATGGACGACTGTGCTGAATGCCATCAAGAAAAGACCGCCAACATTGAAAGAACAGATGTCAAAACTCCCACAAACAGGCTGATCGACCATCTCATAGACGTGGTCTATCCCGGTACATCAAAGTCTGGCAAGGGGAGTAGTATTCAGACAGAAAGAGATGCATGTTTTGTATGTCATAAATAAATTGTAACCGTTCACGGGTTCAGAGGTTCAGGAAATAATAGTTAATAAACAACGGTTAATAATTAATAATTAACAATTGATTATTGATTATTAGATCAGGGTTCAAGGTTCAACTGTTAAGGTGGTTAAAATCTTTGATTTTGAATCCAATGCAGAATTCCTTCGGGCTTTAGAATTTACCGAAAATTTAAGGGGTAGAATAGATGAAAATTGACAGAAGAAGTTTTTTGTCGTTTTTAATTGGTGGTGCGGCGGGAACAACCCTTTCACCATTGACATGGAAGTTGATGGATGACAGTGCGATATGGACCCAGATGTGGCCATGGACTCCTGTTCCGGAGGATGGTGAAGCCAGTTATGTCAATTCTGCCTGCAGCCTCTGCTCCGGTGGTTGCGGTATTACTGTCCGTAAAATCGATGATCGGGCAGTTAAAATAGAGGGAATGAAAGAGCATCCTGTAAATAACGGTGGGTTGTGCCTTCTGGGATTGTCAGGCCTTCAGCTTCTATATGGCCCCACGAGAGTCCGGACACCTTTGAAAAGAGTGGGGAAAAGAGGCCAGGGAAGATGGGAAAAAATCTCATGGAAAGATGCCGTATCAGAGGTTTCGGAAACCCTCGGTGAATTAAGAGAAAAAGGTCAATCCCATACCGCAGGCATAATTTCTGGTTCGGATCGCGGGACCGTACCTAGACTATTTGACAGGTTTCTGACGGTTTACGGTTCTCCCAATTTGATGCGCACATCATCAATTATCGATTCCTATGAGCTTACCCTTCACCTTATGCAGGGTGTTCAGGCTTTGCCCGGATTCGATTTTGAAAATGCCGATTTTATTTTAAGCTTTGGAAGCGGAATAATAGATGGCTGGGGATCGCCGGTACGTATGTTCCGGGCCAACAGCACTTGGTGTAATACCGGCGGCAAAGTGATTCAGATCGAACCCCGCCTGTCCAACACCGCAGCCAAGTCAGATAAATGGATTCCCATTAATCCCGGGACCGAAGCGTCGCTTGCCCTGGGAATTGCCCATGTAATTATTAAAGAATCATTGTACGATGCCGGGTTTATTAATTATTATTCTGAGGGATTTGAGGATTGGAAGCGTTTTGTGCTCGATGAATACGGTCCGGATAGCGTTGCAACAGTTACGGGAATCGATAGTACAACAATCATTGCTCTTGCCCGCAGCTTTGCCCGTGCATCCAAACCTTTGGCAATTTGCGGCCGTGGTCAGGGAACTACACCGGGCAGTCTTAATGAATGCACAGCGGTGCACGCATTAAACGCTCTTGTCGGAAATATCAACAAAAAGGGAGGGATTTTTGCTGTTGCAGAACCTGATTATATCAACTGGCCTGAAATAGAGATGGATGATAGTGCAGCAGCCGGAATGCAAAAAGGTCGATTGGATGGTGCCGGGAGTAAAAAGTATCCATTTTCCCGTCACCTGTTAAATCGTCTTCCCCAAGCCGTCAACTCAGGAGAAAAATATCCCCTGAAAGCACTTTTTGTCGCCGGTGCAAACCCGTTATACACAATGTCCGACAGCAAAGCAGTGAAAAAGGCCTTTGACAAGGTACCGTTTGTGGTAAGTTTCTCTTCTTATATGGATGAAACGGCTCAAAACGCTGATCTGATCCTTCCGAATCATGCTTATCTTGAACGCTACGAAGATATACCCACGCCCGCAGGAATGCCCAAGCCTGTTATCGGTCTTTCAAGGCCGGTGGTTGAGCCCCAGTTTAATACCAAACATACCGGAGATGTCATAATTCTGTTAGCAAAAGCCATGGGAGGAAATATAGCGGACGCTTTTGCGTGGAACAGTTATGATGAGTGTCTTAAGGAAACTCTGGGTTATAAATGGCGGGTTATGGTTGAAAAAGGATTCTGGTCTTATCCTGATATTTTTGTTCAAACCCATGAAAAATCGTTTGATACGGTTTCCGGGAAATTCGAATTTGCACCTAAAGAAACCGGATCCTTGAAACAATTTAAACCGGTTAATATTGAAGGTGACAAAACGAATTATCCTCTTTTGCTTATCCCTTATGATTCCATCAGATTAGCCAACGGTGTCGTCGGTGATCCGCCGTTTGTTATGAAATCTGTTGATGATACGGTTCTCAAAGGCACGGATGTTTTTATTGAGCTTAATCCGAAAACAGCCGGGGAGCATGGCCTGCGCGAGGGCCAGCTTGCCATGTTAAGCACTCCTGTGGGCAAAGCACGAGTCAAGGTACATCTTTTTGACGGTATCATGCCCGGGCTTGTTGCCCTGCCCAGAGGACTGGGTCATACGGCATTCGACGATTATTTGGCAGGTAAGGGAATAAATTTTAATGAACTCATCGGTCCGGTTGAAGATTCTGTTTCAGGTTTGGATGCCGCCTGGGGAATCAGGGTCAAACTGGCCAAAGCCTGATTATATTGAAGATTGACTATTGAAGATTGAAGATTTTTTGGTTCATCATTTAATCGAAAATCATCAATCCAAAGAGGTTCTGATGAAACATAAGAAAGCCAAAAAGTATGGAATGGTTATAGACCTGGATAAATGTACCGGTTGCGGCAGTTGCATGGTTGCCTGCATGGCTGAAAATAACGTGCCCTTTAGGAAGGATGAATCGGACAAACTTCTTAGCATAACATGGATGCGTATCTACAAATTGACCAACGGGAAACCGTTTCCTAATATAGATATATGCTATCTCCCGAGACCGTGTATGCATTGTGAGGGGCAACATGAAGGTCATTCTCCCTGTGTAACGGTTTGCCCGGCCATTGCAACGGACTACAGCATTGAAACCGGGATTGTCAGCCAGATTTATACCCGCTGTTTTGGATGCAGGTACTGTATGGCTTCATGTCCGTATCATGCCCGTTATTTTAACTGGTGGGATCCGGTCTGGCCGGATGGCATGGAAAAATACTTAAGTCCCAATGTATCACCCCGCATGAGAGGCGTGGTTGAAAAATGCAGCTTTTGCTTCCACAGGTACCAGATGGCAAAGGAAAAGGCATTTATGGAAGGAAGGCGCGAGCTCAAAGAGGATGAATATCAAACCGCTTGCACCCAGGCATGCCCTGCCGGCGCCATTACATTCGGTGATTTGAATAATCCGAATCATGCTGTACACCGTATGGTCAAACCCGATCTTAAACACCATGGTCGGCCGACCAACCCCAATGCATTCCGATTGCTGGAAAGGCTGGGTACCAACCCCAAGGTATACTATCTTTCAAGCCGAGAGTGGGTCCGGCGGGCCGGTGATAATTATCTTGAAAAAGAGGTTAAACTTAAGAAGACGGTGCACCATGGTTAAAAAGTAAAAATGATATATTCAAGGAGTACATAACGTATGGATTCTGCATTAATACCCAGGGGAGTTAAACGCTGCCCATTGTGGCAATTTATTTTGTTTATTGCCATAGTGGGTGCTGTCCTGTTATGGGGCGTTTACGCCATGCTGCTTTGCTGGTTCAAGGGCCTTAACCAGACCAATATGAACGATGCCTACGGGTTTGCATTATGGATTTGGGCCGACCTTGCGGTGATCGCTGTGGGCGGCGGCGCCTTTTTTACCGGTTTATTAAGATATATCTTTGGCAAAGATGATCTCAAGAATATCATTAATTATGCGGTTCTGATCGGTTTTATCTGCTACAGTTCGGCATTGCTTATTTTGGCCATTGACATCGGCCAGCCTTTAAGGGGATGGTTTATTTTCTGGCATGCCAATGTTCACTCCATGCTGACTGAAGTGGCATTCTGCCTTTCCTGCTATTTTGGGGTTCTGACCATCGAATATATTCCGCTTATTCTTGAAAACCGCCAGATTGACAGGGTACCGTTTTTTCATCATCTCGGCCACAACATGCACGAAATAATGGCGGTATTTGCAGCAACCGGTGCGTTTCTTTCCTTTTTCCACCAGGGGTCTCTGGGCGGTGTTGCCGGTGTCCTATTCGGACGACCCTTCGCCTTTCGGGAAGGGATCTTGATCTGGCCCTGGACCTTCTTTCTTTTTACCTGGTCAGCCGCGGCCTGTGGACCATGTTTTACAATTCTGATTACTAAAATTACCGAAACAGTTACCCGTAAAAAGCTGGTCAAGGATAGCGCCATCGAGCTTTTAGCCAAGATTTCAGGGTGGATGCTTCTAACTTACAGTATTGCCAAG
>MAXL01000130.1 GCA_001751005.1 Desulfobacterales bacterium S5133MH16 | reverse complement strand
ACATGAAGAAGAACCGGTTCGTTAAGGCACTTAATGTTATTAAGTATGTCGATAAGATGGTTCAGATTATGACCGTTTATCGGACCAAAATATTCGAAATTAAAGGCTTCAAACAACATCCCCGGAGTTATAAAAGTCTTGAAAGATTCTTTTGAACGCTTGACAAATTGATAGATATCGTCACCGATTTTGGGCAAAGATTTAAGAAAGTCTTTAAATTCTTTTTTAAAATCCTGTAAATATTTTGCGGAAAAGGTACGACTTAATAAAGAGGATAGGGCGCCTACGTTGTGCGCAATCGACATATCATTGTCATTTAATATCACTAGAATATTCTTGTTGATGTCCCCGGCCTGGTTAAGACCTTCATAGGCAAGCCCGGCGGTCATGGACCCGTCTCCGATCACTGCGATAACCTTGGACTTATCATTTTTAAAACGCTTGGCACACGCAATACCAAGACCTGCGGATATGGAGGTGCTGCTATGGCCGGTTGAAAATGCATCGTAAGGACTTTCACTCATGCGGGTAAACCCGCATATTCCGTCATGTTGGCGAAGCGTGTGGAATCGTTCTCTACGTCCGGTAAGGAGTTTATGAGCATAGGACTGATGTCCTACGTCCCAGATAATTTTATCAGAAGGAGCATTAAATACGTAGTGAATGGCGATCGCCAGTTCAACCACACCAAGACTCGGTGCAAGGTGGCCGCCGTTTTTTGATACCACTTCAATAATAACTTTGCGAATCTCAGAGGCTAAAATCGGCAGTTCAGATCTTGACAATATTTTTAAATCTGCCGGAGAATTAATTTTTTCAAGAAAGCTCAAGGGTTATGTACTCCTTTATGCTTATTTTTTTCTATCAATAATATAATGTGCGATAGCGCGAAGCGGATCAAATTTGTTATCAAAATAATCGAGTGCTTGCAAGGCGTTATTGACCAAATTTTTTGCAAATTCCTTTGATTTCTCAATTCCCAGTATAGAAGGGTAGGTGCTTTTCTCACGAACTTGATCGGTGCCGACATCTTTGCCCATAACAGCCGGATCACCTTCGACATTCAGGATATCATCGATGACCTGAAAGGCAAGTCCGATATTTTTTGCATAAATATCGAGCTGTTCGATCTGCTCAACGCTCCCGTTTCCCAAAATAGCCCCGGTACTTATTGATGCTTCAATGAGCGCACCTGTCTTTAAAGCGTGCATTTCTTCCAAATCTGTTAAACCGATCCGGTTGCCTTCGGCGGCAATGTCTTTTATCTGTCCTTCAATCATTCCTTTATATCCGGCAGCCTTTGCGATTATATTTATAACCCGGAGCCATTTAAAGGCGTTGTTAATATTGTTGAGTTCAATTGATGAAAGGATTTCAAAAGCCAGCGTCAGCAGGGCATCACCTGCCAGAATTGCTGTGGCTTCATCAAATGCAATATGACACGTCGGCTTGCCCCTGCGCAGATCGTCGTTGTCCATTGCAGGAAGATCATCATGGATTAAAGAGTACGTATGAATCATTTCAAGGGCGCAAGAAACCATTATAACATCTTCAGCCTTACCACCAACAGCCCGGGAAGCAGACATGCAAAGAATTGGTCTTATGCGCTTTCCTTCGGCCATAAGAGAATGTCTCATGGCACTGGCAACCACGCTTGAATTCGAGGTTTGGTCTATTATGTTATCAATCGCTCGGTCTATCTGTTTTCGTTTAGAAAAAAGATATGAATTCAAATCAAAGCTATCCATCTTCTGATTCACTTTCAGAGATAAATGGTTTTTCAAACAGATTCCCGGTTTGGTCTTTAAGTAAAAGGGTAATTCTTTTTTCAGTTTGATCCAGCTTTTCGGAACAGAATTTTGAGAGGTTAACCCCCTCTTCAAACTTTTTGACTGCCTCTTCAAGGGGTTGATCACCGGATTCAAGCTGTTGAACAATTAGTTCAAGTTTCTTCATCGCTTTTTCAAATGTCTGTTTTGCCATAATATCATTTCCTTTTTACTCTGCAAATTAATGAGCCTTTGGCAACCATAACTTCAAGATCCTGACCAATTTCTACCTGCAGCGGGTTTCGGACAATAACAGCGTCCGGAATGGTTCTGGTGATACTGTACCCTCTATCCAGAATAGCATTGGGACTAAGAGTGTTTAACCTTGCATCAAGTTCTCGAAGCAAGAATTGTTTTTTGTTTAAAATTATTCTTATATAAGTAAGTAGATTATTATAGTTTTGATCAAGCTTTTCATTAGCTTTTTTTGTATAGATTAAGGGATTGTGCGAGTTAAGTTTGTCAAACCGCCATTCAAGCCGTTCATGCTGTTGAATGATATTTTTTTTAAATGTCCGGATAAGTCGTGAAAGCAGGTCATCTGTTTTGAGTCTCAAATCCTCTATTCTTTTATTTGGATCTACCAGCCGATGTGACATTTCTTTTAATAGGGCTTGAAGATGTTCTATATATCGCGAAAGTCTTATTGTTAAAGTAGTTGTAAGTTCAGCAGTTTTTTTTATCAGATCACTCTTAAGCGGAACCGCCAGTTCGGCTGCGGTTGATGGTGTTGGCGCTCGGAGGTCCGCAACAAAATCTGCTATGCTGTAATCGGTTTCATGGCCCACCGCCGAAATTATGGGAATCTTGGATGCAAAAATAGCCCGGGCAACATCTTCAGAATTAAAAGCATGCAAATCTTCCAGAGAACCGCCGCCTCTCGCCAGGATCACAACATCTGAATCAGACCGATCATTTATGGTCTCAAGTCCCGATACAATCTCCATTTCAGATCCATCGCCTTGCACTTTGACCGGTATGATTTCAATAGGAATGTTTGCAAAGCGTCTGTTAACGATTTTTAGAATATCATGGATGACAGCACCGGTAGGCGAAGTTATTATGCTGATTTTGCGGGGCAAAAAGGGTAGGGGCTTTTTATGTTTTTCATCAAAAAGTCCTTCAGCAGTCAGTCGTTCCTTTAGTTGTTCAAAAGCCAGCTGTATTGCTCCGGTTCCTTTGGGTTCAAGATATTCTAATATTATCTGATAGGTACCCCTCGGCTCATAAACACTTACCCTGCCAATTCCTTTTACGCTCATGCCATCTTCGGGCATAAATTTTAAATTTCGGTTCTGCCCCCGAAACATTACTGCGTTTATCTGAGCTTTTTCATCTTTTAATGTAAAGTAAAAATGCCCTGAAACCGGAATCCTTAAATTCGATATTTCACCGCATATCCAGATGAATGGAAAACTGTCTTCAAGTAATACTTTAACTTTAGCTGTTAATTCGGAAACGGTGTAAATATGTGGTTTATCCGTGCGGGATTGTTCTGAGTATTGGATTCCGGGGTGTGAGTTCATTAACTTCAAATTGGTTCGATTCTCTCATAATTGGAATGTTGGAATACTGGAATAATACAGTCTCACCATCAGGGGCGACGTTTAAGATAGAAAAAAGTAAGCATTTACGGTTCAGATTCTAAACCCTGAACCTATGAACTCTGAACCCGTGAACGGTTACAAAAAAGACTATCACAGTTGGCAATCCCATTCAACCAAAACCTCAACAAACCAGAAATTCTAATTTTGCCATAAAGATAACCCTGAACGGTGAACTCTGAACCCGTGAACGCTTACGAATAAATTTATTAACGTCTGATAAGGTATATTATGTAAACTTTCTTAAAGAGCCTTTATTGGTAGGCTTATATTCTAACTATTACCCTGCTTTTTTTGAATCCATAATTTCAAATAGGATCATTTAAACGGATTAAACTTTAGTCACTTCAAACCTTAGTTCACTTTCACTTTTCCGGGTCGTTCGGTTTAGAGTATTTATCTAAAAATTCACGTAAAGCCGGAACCATAAAAATATCTTCATGAGGCAGTTTGCTCAGACAAGATGCGAGGATTTCATTTTTATCTTGAAAAGGTAACTGCTTTTCCATGATAAGAATATTTTTTCCTTTAACCTTACATAATCCGCTGTTAGCTTTTATTCCGGTACTGCGAAGATTTTGCTCTGATACAGCGACGCCGAGTTTTTCAGCAAGCTCTTTCAAATCTTGATATGTTTGCTCGGGTTTCATGATAATCAGAGCTCTTTTAACTTAACTTGATGGTATAGGAATTTTCTTTTTTGGACACAGATGAACACAGATTATCAAGATTCTTAAATTAAGAAATAATAATATTATCTGTGTATATCTGCGAAAATCTGTGTCCTATTTAACTCGTTCACGAAATCTGACAATAAAATAAAAAACGATTTGATCTTGCAAAGCCAATTTTCTGTGTTATTTATAAATCTGCCTTTTTTTGCAAAGGTCTCGAAACTGATATACAGGAGGACATAATGCAATCCATTCCGCTTAAAAGGACACAGACCCAAATTCGAGTGAACGAATTTATACGAAGTGTCTATAACTGGATGGCCATCGGCCTTGGAATCACAGGTTTTGTGGCATTTTTTGTATCGAACAGCGAAACCATGATGAGATTGATCTTTGGAAATCAAATAATATTTTTTGGTTTGATAATCGGTGAACTTGCACTTGTTTTCAGCATCAGTGCGAGGGTCCAAAAAATGCAGGCATCCACCGCAACCTCTTTGTTTGTTCTTTATGCTGCGTTAAACGGTGCGACACTTTCTGCAATATTCCTTATTTATACAAGATCTTCGATCACATCAACATTTTTTATTTGTGCCGCAACTTTTGTTGCATCCAGTATTTACGGAATGGCAACGAAACGTGACCTGACCTCAATGGGTCAGTTCATGTTTATGGGGCTTATCGGTATTGTTATTGCATCGGTTGTCAATCTTTTTATACGCAGTTCGGGAATGAGCCTGATTGTCAGTTATATCGGTGTGATCGTTTTCGTGGGCCTGACCGCCTATGACACACAGAAACTCAGGACCATGGCGCTTTCACAGCCTGACGGTCTTGATGGTGGAACCATTAGAAAAGGTGCAATTTTAGGTGCTCTGACATTGTACCTAGATTTTATTAATCTGTTCCTTATGCTGCTCAGAATATTAGGGAGTAGGGATTGATTTACTTTCCGAGGGTTTCCTTCACAATATCAGCTAATTGCTGGCAATACTTGCGAGTTTCATCTATGGTGGGCCCTTCTACCATTATCCTGCATATCGGCTGTGTACCGGAGTAACGAACAACCACCCTGCCCTTCTTCTCCAGCCCTGTCTCAACCGATTTTATTGCATCTTTAATGACCGGAACATTTTTAAGGTCGGGTTTTCGTGCAACATCTACGTTTATGAGGACCTGAGGAAATACCGTCATTATTTTAAAAAGCTCGGAAATCGGTTTTGATTCCTCTTTCATGGCTTCAATCAGTCTTAAGGCGGCAAGAATACCATCTCCGGTTGTGTGGTAATTTAAGAAAATCATGTGGCCGGAATCTTCTCCCCCCAGAATAGCCCCTGAAGAAACCATTTTTTCCATAACATACCGATCCCCGACATTTGTCGTCATATGTTTTATGCCCATTTCTTTTAAGGCGTGCCCAAGCCCTATGTTGCTCATGACCGTGCTGACCACCCGATTGCCTTTAAGAAGCCCTTTTTTTTTCATGAATTTTGCACAAACCGCCAGTATCTGGTCACCTGTTGCAACGATCCCTTTTTCATCAACCGCAATAAGCCTGTCGCCGTCTCCATCAAAGGCAAGGCCGATATGGGCGCCGTTTTTAACAACAGCTTTTTTCAGGTTCTCAGGATGTTGGGATCCGCAGTTATCATTAATATTTTTACCATCGGGGGTAACATAAAGTGTTTTAACTTTTGCGCCAAGTTCGGTCAAAATTGCCGGTGCAACTTCAAAGGTTGCACCGTTTGAACAATCCATGACGATCTTTATGTCTTTGAAATAATAATTCTCCGAAATGGTTTGTTTCAAAAAATTTCCGTAGGCGTTGCCGGCATCAGCGATTTCATAAACACGGCCGGTATCCCGCACGGATTTTGACGATGAAGCGATGCTCTTATCAAATATAAGCTTTTCTATTTGACTTTCCTCTTCATCGGAAAGCTTATAACCGTTGCCTTTAAAGATCTTTATTCCATTGTCATAATAAGGGTTGTGGGATGCGGAAATCACAATGCCGGCATTTGCCCCTATTGAAGACGTCATAAAAGCCACGCCGGGAGTGGGCAGAATTCCCGTAAGATATGCATCAACACCCATGGAGCAAATTCCGGAGACCAGAGCATGTTCCAGCATATCACCGGAAATACGGGTATCCTTACCGATGATAATTTTTGATTGCTTATGATCTCCTTTAAAAATCGCCGCAACAGCTTTTCCGATAATTACGGCCATTTCAGGGGTCATCGGATATTGGTTGGCAACACCCCGTATTCCGTCTGTACCGAAAAGTTTGCCCATTATCCAATCCTTTTAAAGTACTAACATATCATATTGCATTTATGGTATATTTTTAAAATCTTTTTTATTGCCACTAAGGCGCCAAGACACTAAGAAAGAATAACAAAATCCTTTGTGTCTTAGTGCCTTTGTGGCAAATATTTTTGGTTCTCTCCGAGCCGTAGGCTTACGAGCCGGAGGCCGGCTTGTCCGGATTAGGTAAATGACGGTATGATCTTAAGCGCTCCAGCAGTAATGTGGTCAACAATTCCTTGAAGCCAAGCGGTCCCTGCTTTTGTGTCTTCAATTGACAGTCCTTTTATCACTGAAATGTAAGCTTTGCCTGATGTTTTAATGCCGAGATCCAGCTTTTCCAGAAAAACATCTCTTGATTCCGTGTTTTCTTCTGCACAGCGCTGAGATTTAAAATTTTCTTCCAGTTTGGTCCGCCTCTGATAAAGCTCATTCTTCTGCTGAACCACGAGGTGTGATTCTTTATCTTTTGCATGGAGTTGATAGGCTGTCACAGAATCAGATATCTTTCGGCTTAGGGCTTTTAATCTGTATATTCTTTCATCAATTGCCATATCGAGCTTTTCTTTAAGGCCGACAAAAAGAGGTTCCGGGAAATCATCCGATATAAACTGGGAGCGTACATGCGTATACCAGTGATCGAGAGCGACCAGGTTTGCAATATAAATAATGTTATTAACCGTTATCCGTTTGATGTTATAATATACTCCAGGAGTAAACGGCATACTTCCACCCTTGGCCATGTTCCCGATAAGCAGGCGTTCAGGTCTTAATTCATCCTTTCGAAATATTGAACCGGCGGCTATGACGGTACCAAACTCCAGGCGGCACGGACCCACAAGACCGCCCTGCCCTCCCAAGAATATCGGGCGCTGATTCAGCATAACCCCCCTGGGTACGTCGCCAATTAAAGACGGGGTGGCCTTGTCTTGATTGGGTGTATAGTTAAAATGGATGTAAGAACTTCCAACTTCACTGTGGTTTTTCCGGCTTGTACCGCCGGACATCAAGCAGTCACAAAAATTGATCAGACTCCCCAGAGTCACAAAAGGAAAAAGAATGGTCTGTTTCAGGCCCACCGTGTGGGCACCGCTCGATTCTTCTTCAAGTATTGTTCCCTCCCGAACATTGGAACCTGAACCCATACTCGCTTTTTTTAGAAAAACAGCATTCTTAAAAAAACCTCCTTTAAGTTCTACTTGAGGTCCTATTTGGCAATTCTCAATGGTAACCGGGCCCTCATATCCCAGCTTTGTGCCCCGTAAAATAAGGGTTGAACTTCCATACAGCTTGCAACCCGCATGAATAACAACGTCATCACCAGAAATTCTATCTGTATCAACTTCTGGGCCAATTTCAACACTTTTGGGGTTAGGGATCTTGACTCCTTTTTCAAGGAGCGTTTGAATTTTCGAAATGCTTTGGTTTTTCATGTCTGATCTCAACTTTTATCATTATTAAACAACACTTTACGTTTAAATTGATTTCAATAATGGTGTCAATAAGTTTATCTTCTAATCCAATGAATAAATTTTCAAACTTGTATTGTCATTAAAAACAAAAAGCCGTGTCATACGAAATCGATCATCACGGCTTTTGCAGTCTTTGATATAATATTGATGTTTTTAAAAACAGTTTATACAGGCTTATATTCCGGCACAATCTCTTTTAGCTTTGCTTTAATCTTTTCTATCTCATGATCTTCGGCGATTTTAGTCAACATATCTATTTTGCCATTCAAAAGCTGCAGACTGCACTCGGTGCCCTTTAACGCCATGATTTTATCATGAGTTGTTGGGACAATATCTTCTCCCTCAATGATTAGCTCCTCATAAAGCTTTTCACCGGGCCTGAGACCGACATATTCGATCTTGATGTCCACGTCAGGTTCAAATCCGGACAGACGAATAAGATCGCGAGCAATGTCGTCAATCTTGATTGATGTGCCCATATCCAACAAAAATATTTCCCCACCTTTGCCCATGGAACCTGCCTGAAGAATAAGCTGACAGGCCTCCGGGATTGTCATGAAGTATCGTGTTGCCTCGGGATGTGTGACTGTAACCGGACCGCCCTTTTTGATCTGTTTTTTAAAAAGCGGAACCACACTGCCAACACTTCCAACCACATTGCCAAAACGAACAATCATAAACCGTGTATGTGAGGTTCCATAGCCATTTTGATTCTGTATCAGAATTTCAGCAACCCGTTTGGAAGCACCCATTACATTCGCCGGCCGTACCGCTTTATCAGTGGAAACAAAAACAAAGCGTTCAACATTATACTTATTTGTAACTTCAACGACATTTGCTGTTCCCCGGATATTATTTTCTATGGCTTTCCAAGGCTGAAGTTCCAACATAGGGACATGTTTATATGCAGCAGCATGGAAAACAGTCTGAGGTCTGTGAGTTTTAAATGTCTTTTCAAGCTGTTTTTTATCCTGTACATCCGCAAGCAATGCAACAATTTTTATATTCCTAAAATTCTGTTTGAGCTCCAACTCAATTTCATATAAAGGGCTTTCCGCCCTTTCATATAGAATTAAACTCTTAGGTCGGAAACGGCAGATCTGCCTGCAAAGCTCGGATCCAATGGAACCGCCGGCACCGGTTACCAACACGCACTGTTCTTGGAGGTATGCCCCGATGCTCTCCTTGTCCAGCTTAACCACTTCCCGGCCCAACAGATCCCTATAGGCCACTTCTCTAATTGTATTAACCGTTACCTTGCCGTTAATAAGTTCACCCATACCAGGTATGGTCTTGAACTTAATTTTGCTATCTTTGCAGTTTTCTACAATACTACGCATCTGTTGAGAGTTTGTCGACGGAATAGCAATCAGCGCCTCATCAGCCATTGTTTTGTTAATGACTTTTCTGATATCCCGAATATAACCCAGCACCGGAACACCATGAATCTTCTTTCCAAGTTTGGCGGAATCATCATCAAGGAATCCCACCACACGGTATTGAAGCCGAGCATTGTCATGTATTTCTCTATAGATCTTCTCACCACAATTGCCAGCACCAATAATAAGGAGTCTTTTCTTGTCAGCCCGTTTTCTATTAAAAATGTTCAAAGTTTTCCATATAGGGATTAAGCTGAACTTATCATCACTGAGATGTTCAAAATAAAGGCGAATACCTAAACGATATGCGGAAATAAATAAAATCGTAAAACACCAGTCAATTATAAAAACTGAACGGGAAAACCCTTGGAATCTAGTGCTGAAAAGAATAAAACTGACGATAAGTAGAGTGCTGAAGCTGGAGGCTTTGATAATATTAAACAGATCCGCAATGCTGGTATAGCGCCACATGCCGCGGTAGAGATCGAAAAAATAAAAGCTGACAATTTTTATAATCAAGATAAAAGGCAACGTGCGATAAAGCAATATCAAGAATTGTTGCGGAATGACAAAATCAAAACGTATCAAGTGAGCAAAATAAATAGAAAATGACAGGAGAAAAAGGTCTATGCCCAAAATTAAAAAAAAGTTTTTATAAAATAGTTTGAATTTCGTCATAAAATATCAGGAGTATTTTCGCGTTGTATTCGATGAGCTTTACACAGGTAATTGTACATGGTAATGAACAGGGCCGGCATTTTTTCAATAAATATATGTTCTTAATCCGCTTTACAATCTTTTTTTCAAATATTTATAAATTCTCCTTTAGCAAGACCTTACGTAGATTATGATGCTATCAAAGGTCTCCGCTCTAAATTCAGCACTCTATTTTATCGCGAAGCATGAAAGAAAATATTACGAAGGCACAAAAATAAAGTATAAGCGCAAATGATACCGCCATACTGCCCGCACTTTTTAGCCAAAGGACACTTATGCCGACGAGCAGCTGAAAAAGACCATATCCAAAGGATACCTTCCAATGTTGAACACCATATTCATTGGCCAGGAGTTGATAAAGGTGTCGACGATGCGGCTGGCTTAGTCTTTCACCATCCCTTATTCTAATCATCATCGTCGTAAGCTCATCCGCATAAAACGGGAAGAGGAATCCAGCAAGGCACACAAAGTCCAAAAAGCTTTTTGAAAGGTAGACAACCATTCCTGCAAACACAAAACCTAATAAAATGCTCCCCACATCCCCCATGAAGACACGCGCCTTGGGCACATTAAAGGGAAGAAACCCCAAACACGCAAACGACATACAAACGCACAGAGTAATGATCTGCGGATCAGTGTCCCCGGCAAATGCAAACCAACCCAAAAGTCCGAATCCGACCAGCCCTGTAATACCGGCGATCCCGTTGATTCCGTCCATAAAATTGTAATAATTTGCAGTGCCCACAACAAATATTGCCAATAAAGGCATCAATGCATATGCCGCAAACCCGCTTCCCTTTCCCATTAAAATTCCGATCAAAAGAATTGTTCCTGCAGCAAACTGAAACAAAAGACGTTTTTTTGGCCTGATCTCAGAACGATCCCCCCAAAGACTGAACAAAGAGAGGAATACCGCGGGAATCCAGAAACTCTTCGGAATTGAAAAGGCGATGGAGCAAACAAAAAAGGCGGCCAGGATCCCGATCCCGCCGCCTTTTGGAGTAACGGTTTTATGTGAGCTGCGCAAATTTGGTTTATCAAAAAGTGATAGCTTAAATCCCCATTTTAAGATAATCCATGCCCCTGCCCCTCCAAGCAAAAATGATATCAGATAAAGCATTAAATCAGTTTTTTGCATAACTTCACAGAATTCAGAAGTCGGAACAACAGATTTTTTTCTTGACAAGACCTCGTGAAAAACCCATAATAAGGATAAAACATATTATGGCTAATCAGGGAGACCTTTGAAAAATGTCCAATTTTGCCTGCCCAGTTAAATCCGTATTTAATATTTAACCGGGGTTCAAGGCCAAGGAAGGCGAAAATTTTAACCACAGGAATACATTGAGTATT
>MAXL01000129.1 GCA_001751005.1 Desulfobacterales bacterium S5133MH16 | reverse complement strand
TTTTTTATCATCCTTTTTAAGATCATAGATCCGGAGCCGGCACTTACCGCTTCCGAGCATGAGTTTGCCGCCCCACCCGCTCCATGAAAATATATCATCGTAAATAAGCATAGTTCTTCCAGGAAAAGCGCTTACCGTGTGTGTCCGGGTACTTCATAGGTGGTGCAACTGCCGCTTGGGCAGGTCCTGGTCTGAGATTTCACCCCGGTGCCTGCCCCGGAACCATAGCCCATAGTGTAGTTGGTGGTGCTCAGAACCCGTTCAAGTTCCTCGCCGCCGCACTTTGGGCACTTTAGTTCAATTTCGTCATCTTGCTTCATGACAAGCATCTCAATGAATTCCTCGCATTTTAAACATTTGAACTCATATATCGGCATAATTATACTCTCCTTTAACCATCTTTAGTAAAGAATCCCGAATCAAAGGGCCAGGCTTTGCTTTGATCCTAAAAGGGTCTGTCATCCTACAAGCCGGACAAGTTAAAAGTGATAAGTGACCTGAAGTGCCTAAAGTTATGGAGTCGCTACGCTCCTGCGATTTTATATAATTGGCAAAATTCCTTAACTTTAGCTCACTTTAAACTTTAGTTTACTTCAAACTCTTACGGCGTTTGTTCAGGTAGAGCCGGATAACTCTGACGTGGCCCAGAGAACCGAGATTTCAATGTTATATTGAATATCTTTTATCATCTTTTCGAAATTGTCAAGATTGACGTTCTCGTAAAAAGTCATATTTTGATGGCAAAGTAAAAATCTCCAAATTCAAGGCGCGCAAATTCCGAGGAATGAGACGTACTTTTAGTACGTCGCAGTGACGAGGAATGCAGCGCAACGCAGAAGTTGGACTTTTTACGAAGCCATCAAGATTTACCATCTATGGGCAGCATTACCTCAAATACGGCACCCGGTCCGTCACTGTCTCTGAGTTTTAACGTGCCGCTGTGTTTCCGAACAATTTCATGACAAATATATAATCCAAGGCCGGTTCCCTTGCCAACCTCTTTTGTAGTGAAAAAGGGCTTGAAAATATCCTGCCGGATAGATTCGGGAATGCCGGGCCCGGTATCTTTGCAGGAAAAAACCACTTGGCGTTCATCAGAGTCGAACCATGTATCAAGGTATATAACTCCCTTGTTATGGATAATAGACTGAATGGCATTTTGAATAATATTCAGCGCCACCTGACCCAAATTGGCAAAATTCCCCTGAATATCCGGGAGGTCCCGGTCATAATTTTCCACGATTTCAAGACCGTGATGTTTGTACTGGTTGTGCATAATCCGTAACGCATCTTTTACAACCGAATTGATGCTCACCGCTTCCGAATAGGTCTGGGTCTGCCGGGAGAGCCCTAAAAGACTTGCCACAATCGACTTGGCCCGGCCAAGCTCCTTATCGGCAAACTTTAGATCGTCTATCAAGTCCGGGTCAAAAGGCTGCTGTTCATCCCATTGCTCAATATCTTCTATGGTGGCCTGTACCAGGCTTGTAACCGTTGTCAACGGATTGTTCAATTCATGGGCAACGCCGGCAACCAATTGTCCGATTGCGGCAAGGCTTTCCGATCGGATTAACATTTCCTGGGTTCGCTCCTTTTCAGACAGGGCGTGTTTCAGATCTGTGGTCCTTTCTTCGACCTTTTTCTCAAGATTCTCCTTCAGATCATTAAGCAACTTATAGGAACGGGCATTCTCAATAGCAAGTGAACTCTGTCCGGCAAGTGTTTCAAGAAGATCCATATCTTCACGCGTAAAAAGATCCCCGGAAAGTTTCTCCCCCAGAACAATAAATCCGTTCAGATTTTCTTCAAAGATCATCGGAAGAACAATTTCTGCGCCCAACCCATCCATATCTTTGAGAACATCCGGCTTCTCGGGCAATGAAATCTTTTGCTTAAGATTTTTCCTTATAACGGGCCGGCGCTGATTTTTCATGAATTTGATCACACAAGTGTGGTTGTTTATCAAAATGGAGCGCCCCTGGTCAATGGGTTCCCCGCGGGTGGAGAAATTTATAAAACTTAATCCGGATGTATCCCTCAAAAAAAGAGCGCAATGACGAACCTTCATGGTATCAACGACCGTATCCATCAGAAGTTTGCCGATCTCCTTATAATCGAGCACGGATACGATCAACTGGCTGACCCGTTTAATGGTTTTCTGATAATCATACTTGCCTTTGTAGAAGATGCGATCGATAACGACCTGTATTTTTGATTTTAACGGTCCGAAAACAAAAGCGATCAAAAGAAAAAAGCATATGGGAAAATAAATGGAATCTGAAAAATTAAAATTCTTAAAGACCCTATCCGCCATAATGATGATCAGAGCATATAAGCAGGTCAGAAATGCGGTCAGCAATGAATAGACAAGACTCTTCTTGATTAATATTCCCATGTCAAGAAGATCGTGCTTAAAAAGTCCCACAGCAAAAATAATAAGGGGAATAAAACTTAAATTGCCGGGGGGATATACGGAATATCCATAGATCGGAAAGACATTCAATCCGTTCATGAGGCCCATGATGCCAAATCCGACAAACAGATATTTAAGCCGGTTTTTGTGGGAGCTGTTTGTCTCTTTACGGATGGCACTCAACAACTGTACCAAAACATACAGGGTAACGAAGATCGCGGCCAGTCCTGAAAAAGGATAAAGGATTCCGCCCTTTGCAAAATAACCGAAATAATGTTTCTGCATGGATTCGATATAATAAGGCGTGGGCGTAACGCACATCAGAATAAATGCATAGGCATATGCACTCCGGATAAGCCATTTTCGTCCCGAAATGTTGAGATAAGTATGAAAAAAATGAATGTATACGGGAAATACATACACAATGAAAAAATGATCCGTACGACTGACCCAAAGAGCGGTTTTTTCCGATGTGATATTGAATGCGAAAAGTATGTCGATATAAAGAAAAGAACCCAGTATGCAGATTGTAAAAAAAAGCAAGTTGGTTTTTGTTCTGGGTCCATAGAAAATAGTCAGAACGGCAAGGCCGAGAAAGCAGCACAATGTCAAAAATGGCGGAATGCTATAAAAAGTCATGGTATTTTAAACTTTTTTATCCAGCATCTCATGGGCATGATCAAGAGTGGCGCGGGTGATTTTTTCACCTCCAAGCATCCTGGCGATCTCTTTGACCCGTTCCGACTCGGTTAAACGGTTTATGGTTGTTCTGGTTCTCCCGCGGGCAACATGCTTTGAGATATTGAAATGATGGTCGCCGAACTTTGCAATCTGAGGCAGATGAGTAATACAGATGATCTGATGGTGACAGGCAAGGGATGAGAGCTTTTTCCCCACGATCTCTGCCACGCTTCCTCCGATTCCCGCGTCAACTTCATCAAAAACAATGGTCTCCACCGCTTCGCTCTTGGCCAGTATGGCCTTTAACGCAAGAACAACCCGTGAAAGTTCCCCGCCGGAGACAATACTATTAAGGGATTTGAGCGGCTCTCCCACATTCGGAGCAATCAGGAAGGTAATGCGGTCGATTCCGGTCTCAGTGATGACGCTCTCTTCGGTTGATAGATAGGTATCTGTATTTTCATCCACAGGTACGGTTTCAAAGAAAATCTCAAACTTGGTTTGGGACATCTTAAGGGTGCCGAGTTCTTTTTCCACTTTTCTGGCAAGTGTCGCCGCCGTGCTTTTCCTTTTGGTTGAAAGGGTTATGGCCAGTTTGACCAGCTTGTCGTGCAGATAGGAAAGCTTTTTTTCGGTATCAGCGATATCCTCTGATAGATTATCGATTCCTGAAAGCTCACGGTCTATGGATTCGAGTTTCAAAAGTACATCTTCAAAAGACCTTCCATATTTGCGCTTGAGCTTGGCCAGAGTGTCAAGGCGCGCTTCAACCGCTTCAAGACGGTTTTCGTCGATCTGTATATTGTTCAGGTAAGTTCTAAGCGCTTCAGCAATATCTTCAAGATAAATAACTGCTTCGGCAATACGCTCTGTTTTTGGGACGAGGGCGGGGTCTATGCGGGAAGCTTTTTCAAGATCTTTTTTCACCGTTACAAGACGTTCAACAGCCGCACCCTGTGCACTGTAAAGCGCTTCAACGCTGCTGTGAACCACCTGAAAAAGTTCTTCTCCGTTTTTCAGACGTATCCGTTCCTGTTCAAGCGCCACGTCTTCTCCCAAAGTTATGGATGCCTGCCGGATCTCTTTTTGCTGGAATTCAAGCAGCTGAACGTGTTCGGCGTGGCGGGCCTTTTTAGCCTTCAGATTTTTGAGGTTCCGGATCAACGGGATTATTTCATGAAAACACCCGGAAACCTCATCCCGCAGGGAAATCAAATCTCCAAACTGATCGATTATCTCCAGCTGATTCTCTTCTTTTAAGAGTCTCTGATGAGCGTGCTGCCCGGATATGCTTGCAAGATTCTCGGTTATCAAATTCAGCGTTTGAGTGGTTGCAAGATGTCCGTTGATATAAACCCGGTGGCGGTCTTTGCGAGAAACAATTCTTTTTATCAGAAGTCCTTCCTCGGGATGAAGGCCGTTTTTTTCCATAATATCGGCGATGGCGCTTTGCTTTGCAATTTGAAACAATGCTTCGAGTTCCGCTGTTTGGCTGCCGGTACGAATGAGCCCGGAACTTGCTCGGCTTCCGAGCAAAAGATTGACCGCATTTATGATGATAGACTTGCCGGCGCCGGTTTCGCCGCTCAGAATGTTCAGTCCGTCTGAAAAGGATATCTGAAGATCATCGATTATCGCAAAGTTTCTAATGGAGAGTTCTTGAAGCATACACGCAACTATAAATCAATGGAATAGCGCCTGAATGAAAACTGTGAACTTTATTATCCGAATTATCCGAGTCCTTGGGCGGCGGAGAACCCGAGCTCGAAAGCCTTTAAGTTGGACTCAACAAAAGCTTTTCGGGTTCTTTTTATTATCGCTTCTTTGACATTTTCAGCGGACAGAGGAACGGTATGGGTTTGAATCAGGGCGCCCAGCAGAACCATATTTACGGACAAGACGTTTCCGGCTTTGATTGCCATGGACGCTGCATCAAAAGCAATAAGCTTTGCCGTTTTCTTCCGAATCAACTCTTGGAGCACATCCAGATCCGGATAAACACTTTTTCCCGTAGTCACCGTAAAAGACGGAAGCTTGGCCAGATTTGTAATAACAACCGTATTTAAATTGCATTTATTTAAGGCCCGCAGGGTTTCCGACGGCTCAAACCCTAAAAGCACATCGGACTCACCGTCCGAAATTACGGTGCTTTGGGCATCTCCGAACACAATCGAAGATTCAACAACCCCTCCCCTTTGAGCCATGCCGTGTATTTCACTCATGCGCACATCAATGTCTGAAAGGAGTGCGGCTTCTCCGATAACCCTGGAAGCCAAAAGATTTCCCTGTCCGCCCACAGCCACTATTATTAATCTCGTTGTATTCATTGTATTCATTTTAACAATCCAATTGCTGACTATTGTTTGAGTTATGTATCCTTAATGGGCAAAATTGCATGTTCCGGGCAGATCTGGGCGCAGACTGAACACCCCGAACACATGACAGGATCGATGTTAACCCGGTTATCCTCTATGAAAAAGGCCGGGCATGCGAGCTCATTGATACAATCTTTGTGACCTTTACATTTGTCACTAACAAAAAAAGGCTTACCCCGGGCTTTCTTTAGACCTCTCGCATACAGCGTACACATTTCTTTGGATATCACCACCGAAACCCCTTTAAAGTTCAGGGCTTCTTTGACGGCATGGATACTCTTTTTAACTCTGTAGGGCCTGATAACCGTAACGTGGGATACCCCCACAGCCCGGACGATTTCTTCGATAGACACAATTCCATACCCGTCAATGTCCAGTTTTTTCATATCAACTCCGGGATTAGGCTGATGCCCGGTCATGGCAGTGGTACCGTTATCAAGAATTACCATGGTAAAATTATGGTTATTATAGACGGCATTAATTAAACCGGGTATTCCGGAATGAAAAAAGGTGGAATCTCCGATAAAGGAAATGACTTTCTTGTTGGTCTTTATTGAAAAACCGCAGGATACTCCTGCAGAAGCTCCCATACATATCAGAAAATCTCCCATGGCAAGGGGCGGCAGGAATCCGAGGGTATAGCAGCCGATATCCGTGGGACAAATTGTATCCATACCCTCCGAAGCCTTTTTTACCGCATAAAAGGTGGCCCGATGAGAGCATCCGGCACAAAGGTTGGGCGGTCGCTCCGGAATTTCAGGAATATCGGAAAGATCCGGGACCTTGGCCGGTGTATACGCCACATCAAAACAGGTTGCCATGGATTGTCTTACCAGGGCAGGATCGAATTCATACAGTCGTGAGAAATATTTTTGACTTTTCCCCAAAATAGGAAGGGTTAATTTTTCCTCCTGTGCCAGCATCTTGACCGTTTCTTCCATGAAAGGCTCGCCTTCCTCCACAACCAGCACTTTTTCACACTCTTTTAAAAACCCTTTGATCGTAGATCGGGGCATGGGATGCGAAAATCCGATCCGAAATATCTTAACTCGATGTTCTATGTTCAGATCTTTGGCTGCATCAGACACATAGTTGTAACTTACCCCATTACATATAATTCCCCAGGCGCCGTTGCCCATGATGAAATTGTACTCTGAATTTTCAGACATGTTTTCAGCGGTTTCAAGTTTGCTTAGCAGTCTTGCATGAAGAATTCTGGCAACAGCAGGAACGGGCACCTGATTAAACGGATCCTTGGAAATATCACCGCTGGTTTCGGCCGCCTTGATTTTGCCAAAAACCACGGGAGCAGTGGAATGATTTATTCTGGTTGTCGTTCTGAAGATAACCGGTTGCTGAAGTTTTTCTGAAATATCAAAAGCATAAGCAACCATATCTTTGGCCTCCTGCACCGAAGACGGCTCAACCACGGGCAGACCTGAAAACTTGCCATAATAACGGTTGTCCTGTTCGTTTTGACTCGAAAACATGTACGGATCATCGGCAGTAACGATAATAAGACCCCCCTTAACGCCAATGTACGCAAGGGTCATAAAAACGTCCGCAGCCACATTCATTCCCACGTGCTTCATGACACACATGCTGCGGACACCGCAATTTGCCGTAGCGGCCGCCACTTCAAGTGCCACCTTTTCATTGGTGCTGTATTCAAAATAGAGGTTGCTTTCCCGGGATATCTGGAAAAAATTGGTTGATATTTCTGAAGAGGGAGTCCCGGGATACGTTGTTGCAACAGCGACTCCGGCCTCAACCGCTCCACGGGCAATGGCTTCGTTGCCCAAAAGCAGCATTTCCAGACCGGGATGTTCCGTGAGTAGTTTGTGCATGGTACCTTCCTTAAACTTGACGGCTTCGTAAAAAGTCCAATTTCTGCGTTGAGCTTAATCTTTCGTCACTGCAGCGTACTATAAGTACGCCTCATTCCACGAAATTCGCAACGCCTTGAACTTTTTACTTTGCCGTCTCAATATTGACTTTTTACGAGTTCATCAAACGTGATATTACATTTTCTATTTTTCTGTATGGCGTTATGAAGGACTAATATATCAGCACCCCTTGACGTGTAAAGAATTTTCTTTAGACAAACAAGCGATTGAAAAAACTTTACAAAGATCTAACCATGATTTATAGTAATGACCTTCGTTAACACTTATATTTCAATGATAAAATTGAGAATTATGGGTCTTTAAATGGTTTATGCTATAAAATGAGGTTTGAATGAAAAAATCGATTGCTCTTGTTATTGCTACGCGCAACAAAGGCAAAACAGCAGAAATCAAGGATCTTTTGAAGGGGTTTCCGGTTGATATCAAAAATCTGGATGATTTTGGCCCCATCCCCCCACTGAAAGAGGACGGAAACACCTTTGATGAAAATGCTTATCAAAAAGCGAGTTTCGCAGCAAGGATCCTCGGCTTTCCGGCGCTGGCCGATGATTCAGGACTTTTGGTCGAGGCCCTGGGGGGTGCTCCGGGCATCCATTCCGCACGCTACGCAGGCGAAAAT
Source organism: Desulfobacterales bacterium S5133MH16 (assembly GCA_001751005.1). Classification (GTDB taxonomy): domain Bacteria; phylum Desulfobacterota; class Desulfobacteria; order Desulfobacterales; family UBA11574; genus S5133MH16. The sequence continues at coordinate 615 of MAXL01000129.1, read as the reverse complement.
GCAACCGATGAACAGAGATATTTTAAGCTCCTTGAGGAAATGCAAGGAAAGTCCAACCGAAGTGCCGCCTTTGAATGCGTCATCTCCATCGCTGTTCCCACAGGTCCTGCCCTGACATATGAATCTCGCTGCCAAGGCCTGATTACGGAAAACCCTGCCGGATCAAATGGATTCGGGTACGATCCGATTTTCTTCTATCCGCCTTTAAATAAAACCTTTGCGGAGTTAACCAGAGAAGAAAAGAACCGTGTAAGCCATAGAGGAAAAGCCTTTGCCGAACTCAAAGATGAGTTTGACAAGGTCTTGATCTGGATCCGTCAAAACATGCCGGTTCAGGAAATAATACACGGGTAATTATTTTTTTATAACTTCGCAACCCGGACAAGCCGGAACCAAGAAATATTTGCCACCACGGCACAAAGACACTAAGGATTTTATTTTGTTATTCTTTCTTAGTGTCTTGGTGCCTTGGTGGCGAGAAGAAAAAAGTTTTGCCACAAAAAGCACAAAATTCACAATTAAGAAACTAATAAATGAAGAACCAATACCGATGATTGCAGATTCGATAAGAAAAAACAGAAGTTGCCGCAGATTTTACCAGGACCATGCCGTAAC
>MAXL01000128.1 GCA_001751005.1 Desulfobacterales bacterium S5133MH16 | reverse complement strand
TATGGAGGTTCATTTATTCAGTGGCTCCATAGTCATGATCCGCAACCATACAACAGCTGGGGAAATGGTTCTGCAATGCGTGTCAGCCCCGTAGGTTTAGCATTTTCCACAGAAGAAGAGGTTCTTCACCAAGCGGAAAAGACAGCCGAGATATCACACAACCACCCGGAAGGGATCAAAGGAGCACAAGCGACCGCTCTTGCAGTCTTTCTCGCACGGACAGTGCACGACAAAGAGAAGATCCGAAAGCAGATAAGGCAACGGTTCGGGTACGATTTGGATCGCGAGGTGGATGACATTCGACCGACCTATACATTCGATGTCTCTTGCCAAGGAACGGTTCCGGAAGCGATCATCGCTTTCCTTGATTCCCGGTCATACGAGGACGCGATACGCAATGCCATCTCTCTGGGAGGTGACAGCGACACCCTCGCATGCATAACGGGAGGCATTGCCGAAGCGTTCTATGGCGCAGTTCCATCCCACATCCAAATAAAGGTAAAGGAGTTTTTGACGCCAGACCTATGGGAGATAACAGAAAACTTTTGCAGGAAGTACAGAGAAAAATATTGGGATGAAGCCCTAAGTTCTTCTTGTCTCACTCCTTAACCCGTTCTACATATGCACCGGTTCTGGTATCGATCCGAACAAGTTCACCCTCATCAACAAATGGAGGAACCTGAACCACATAACCTGTCTCGAGTGTTGCCGGCTTTGTGCTGCCGGTAGCCGTATCCCCTTTTGCCCAGAGTTCCGCTTGGGTTATCCTTAAATCAACAAAATTAGGAAGTGTTATTCCGATAGCACTTCCCTGGAAAAAAAGAACACTGCAAACCGTATTCTCCTTTAAAAAATCAGTGGCATCACCCACCTGATCTTTGGTTAGAAAATCCTGGTTATACGTCGATGTATTCATAAAACAGTACTGTTCACCGTCTGAATACAGATATTCCATTTCGTGCTCTTCGAGGTTTGCCTCATTAAATTTATCACCGGATCTGAATGTTCGATCAAACTGTGCGCCGGTCAGCATATTTTTCAGCTTGCACTTATAAAGCGCTTGTCCCTTGCCGGGTTTGACAAATGCAAACTGCACAACAATGTATGGATCACCGTCAATTTCGATTTTAAGACCTTTTCTCAAATCACTGCTATCATACATAAGTTACAACTCCTTTAATTGAATAATTGGCCACAGATTTGCACAGAAATACACAGATAATATTTTATTATCCTGTGGATCTGTGTTCATTTGTGTCCAATAGCCCTTTCTGCCCTGCGCACCTCATCTACAAAGCGTTTTACTTTGCCAAAGTCTTTTTTGAATCTTATTGAATCTCCTTCCGAATCCGCAGCATTGGTCCCGGTACAACTGTCAACTCCTGCCGGACGAACATGCATAATACCATCAAACACATTATCGGGCGTAATCCCCCCTGCCAATATTACAGGAATCCGGCTTGACATAACCAGCTTTGCAGCGACATTCCAATCGCATGTCCGGCCGGTTATTCCCACAAAACCTTTGACCGGCTGATGTTCAAAAAGAGATCCGGATTTTTCTGCAATCAAGGTGTCTGTTAAAAAATAATCGCTTACCGGTTCGAAATGCCTTGCCAGTTCAATAGCGTCCATAAGGTCCGTCATCCCGGTTTGTGGTATTGGAATAGATCGTATTATTTTGATCTCGGGAAACCTCTTTTTAACATTTTCCTGTAATAATAAAAATTCCTTATATGTTCCAGAACCATCATTTTGAAATGTTAATGCCTCACAAAAATGGACCATATCCGGTTTATAATAATCGAGCGTAAGGAGTATTGCATCGAGGTCGCTAAACAACGGTATCAAGCTGCTCCGGACATCCGAACCATCAACCAGATCAATTGTATCCCTTATCAAAGGAACTTTCCATAACTTTTGGGAGACAATAACACTTCCGATATGATCCACCCCGAGCGATATCAGCTTTTCAGCCTCGGAAGGCGTCTGCACTTCATAAATTTGGGTAATAATTTTGGCCATCGGTTTTATAGACTTAAATATATGAGTTGACATTTTTGACCGCTTCTAACATATTCAATATGTTTTCGCAAATTGTTTAAATGAGGGAACTTATGATACTGACAATAGATTTTGGTTCGCAATATAACCAGCTTATCGCCCGCCGTGTTCGAGAATTTCATGTATACTGTCAAATCGATCCGCCGGATATTGATATTGCCCATATCAAAAATCTGAAACCCAAAGGGATTATTCTCTCAGGAGGGCCTTCAAGCATTTATGAAAAAAACAGTCCAAAATGCGATGAATCGATTTTTAATCTTGGGATTCCTGTTCTTGGAATCTGCTATGGCATGCAGTTTATGATCAACACGCTCGGTGGAACGGTAAAAAGAGCCCGAAAGCGTGAATACGGATTTGCAGAGCTTACCGTAAAAGAACAGCAAGGCCTGTTTAAAGGTGTAGATCAAAAAACAAAGAGCTGGATGAGCCATGGTGATTCAATAGAAAAGCTGCCGCGCGGTTTTAGAATAACCGCTTCAACTAAAAACACAAAAATAGCGGCAACGGCCCATGTCAAAAAAAATCTTTACGGTCTCCAGTTTCACCCTGAAGTCCATCATACGGCCAGGGGCAAAGCAATGCTTCGCAACTTCCTTTTTGACGTGTGCGGCTGCAGACGCACATGGACGATGAAGTCCTTTGCCAAAGATTCGATTGCTCAAATAAAGGAAACCATAGGAGATAAAAAAGTCATTCTGGGTTTGAGCGGCGGAGTCGACTCTTCTGTTACCGCATTACTGATTCACAAAGCTGTGGGGAAAAATCTTACGTGTATATTCGTGGATAACGGCCTGCTTAGAAAAGATGAAGCCGAAAAACTTAAAAAAACATTAAAACAACATCTTGAAATCAATATTCGGTTTGTAAGCGCTAAAACCAAATTTTTAAAAGCACTCTCCAAAGTAACCGACCCGGAAAAAAAGAGAAAAATTATCGGTAAAGTCTTTATGAATGTTTTTGAAGCCGAAGCCAGAAAAATAAAAGGCGCTGATTTTTTGGCCCAGGGGACCCTCTACCCGGATATCATTGAGTCTCAGTCCGCCTTTGGCGGCCCTACATCGGTCATCAAATCACATCACAATGTTGGCGGCCTTCCAAAAAACATGAAATTAAAACTTGTTGAACCCTTAAAGTATTTATTTAAGGATGAAGTGCGCATTCTGGGCAAGGAACTGGGACTTGATGAAAACCTGATATGGCGTCAACCGTTTCCAGGACCGGGTCTTGCAATTAGAATCATCGGAGAAATTACCAAAAGGCGCCTTTCAATATTAAGAGATGTGGATGAAATTTTGCTTGATGAAATTAGAACTAATGGATATTATAAGAAATTATGGCAGTCTTTCGCCGTCCTCCTGCCCATAAAAAGTGTGGGTGTTATGGGAGACAGTCGAACCTATGAAAACATTGTGGCTATCCGGGCGGTAACAAGCAAAGACGCAATGACGGCGGATTGGGCCAGGCTGCCTCACAAATTTCTCGGTAACATATCAAATCGAATAATCAATGAAGTCGTCGGCGTAAACAGAGTCGTTTATGATATCAGTTCCAAACCGCCGAGCACCATCGAGTGGGAGTAGGTAAAAATGACAACCAATGGAGATTCCAGATTTAAAATGCGTATAGATGATGAGAAACCGGATTTCCAGCCTCAAGAAGAAATCGACGATTCTCAGGTCGAAAAATTAAGCAAGCGTATCACCCGTATCTCGATTCTCATCCCATGTTTGATATTTGTTATAACTCTTGCTG
>MAXL01000127.1 GCA_001751005.1 Desulfobacterales bacterium S5133MH16 | reverse complement strand
CCAACCCTTCAGCGCCATTGAGCAATTGGTCGCACGATTGATCGCCGTAGGGTGCCGGGGAACGGATTACGGGTTCAGGGTGCAGAGGTTCAGGGTTCAGAAGTTCAAGAGTTCAGGAAATAATGGTTAATAATCAATGGGTAACAATTAATTATTAATTATTGATTATTAGATCAGGGTTGCGGGTCGTTTCTTGTCTGAAATAGACGGAAATATGAAATTATAGGTTGAATATCAAAAAAAAACAAATATAATGCCTGCTTAATTTTGATGGTCTCGTAAAAGGCAACTATTTTTTCAGGAGGAAAAGTATGAAAGTATTGGTCAGTGATAATCTGGGCGAAGCCGGTATCAAAATGTTTGAGAATGAAGAGGGAATTGAAGTCGATGTTAACACAGGACTTCCTCCTGAAGAGCTTAAAAGTATCATCGGAGACTATGATGCTCTGGTTATTAGAAGTGCCACAAAAGTAACTGAGGATCTTTTGGAAGCGGCAACTCGATTGAAAGTTGTGGGACGTGCCGGAATCGGTCTTGACAATGTCGATATACCGGCGGCTACGAAACATGGTGTGGTTGTGATGAATACGCCGGGGGGTAATGTTATAACAACCGCCGAACATGCTATCGCCATGATACTTTCTTTGTCGCGTAATATACCCGAAGGGACCTCGTCATTGAAGGCAGGAAGATGGGACAAAAAGAAACTCCAGGGCAGAGAGATATACAACAAAATTTTAGGGGTTATCGGTTTTGGTAAAATCGGATCCATTGTTGCGGATCGTGCCCGGGGACTAAAAATGCAGGTAATTGTTCACGATCCCTTTGTCACGCCGGAACAGATTGAAAAGGCCGGTTTTGAAAGTGTTTCCCTGGAAGAGTTATACCGCAGGTCTGACTATATAACCATACATGTTCCAAAGCTAAAAAGCACCACCGGCATGATCGGCAAAGACACTATTGATCAGATGAAAGACGGTGTAATGATAGTAAATTGTGCCCGTGGCGGCATTGTTGATGAAGCTGATCTTTATGATGCCCTGCAGTCCGGCAAGGTCGCCGGAGCCGCACTGGATGTCTTCGAAAAAGAACCTCCCGGAGTTTGCCAGCTCTTTGATTGTGAGAATCTGATCTGTACGCCTCACCTGGGCGCCTCAACACAGGAAGCCCAGACCAAGGTGGCGGTCGACGTGGCCGGCCAGATCATCGATTATCTGAAGAACGATACCATCTTAAATGCAGTCAATGTCCCCTCTGTAACCGGCGATCTTCTTAAAAAGCTGGGCCCGTTATTGACCCTGGCAAATCAGATGGGAAGTCTCCAGGCTCAGCTCACCAAAGGCGCTTTAAAGGAAGTCGTCATTGAGTATGCCGGTGATTTTAAAGAACTTGATCTGTCCCCGGTTTCAATAGCGGTTTTAAGAGGCTTGCTGACTCATGTGGTCAAGGATGATGTGAATTTTGTCAATGCGCAGGTCCTTGCCAAGGATAGAGGGATAAAGGTCACGGAAACAACCAGCGATGAGTCCGGGGAGTATATCAACCTGATTACGGTACGGATGATTACCACCGAGATGACCAACACGGTATCAGGAACAATATTCGGGAAAAATGAGCTCAGGATCGTAAAAATTAATAACTTCCGTCTTGAATTAATCCCGACTGGGCATATTTCACTGATATATAATTATGACAAGCCGGGCGCCATCGGGAGTTTTGCAACGCTTCTCGGTAAAAATAAGATTAACATAGACCAGATGCAGGTGGGACAGGAAGAAGGCGGGGAAATGAACATCATTTTTCTCAAAACAAATGTATCAATTCCTCCGGATCTTATTGAAAAAATGCTCGAACTGGAGCTTGTTAAAACGATCACCCCCCTTGAGTTTGAAATGTAGGCGGGACGAGCCGGAACTAAGAAACATAAACTTAGGGGCTTCGCCCCAATTGGCCTCCGGCCCGTAGGGCCTACGCCCCGGAGGGAATAATTGAGAAATCAACCCCTACCATAATGAAACTGTTTGACAGTCACTGCCACCTTGATGACCGGGCATACGACGACGATATCCGAGAGGTTGTCACACGCATGAATTCCGCAGGTGTTGCTGCGGCAATGATCGTAGGTACAACCCGGCCGCGTTCTATCAAGGCCGTTTCCCTGGCGGAATCGTTCCCCGGTCTGTATGCTTCAGTGGGAATTCATCCGCATGGCGCCAAAAGCTGCGATGAAGAGACGCTCAAGACGCTTATAACCCTTTCAAAAAATCCTCGTGTGCACGCCTGGGGAGAAATCGGGCTCGATTTTAACCGAATGTTCTCACCCAGAGAAACCCAGGAAAAGTGGCTTATCCGGCAGCTCGAGATTGCCGCTGAACGGAATCTTCCCGTTATTTTTCATGAACGGGACAGTAACGGCCGTCTCATCGAAATCCTAAAAACGTATTTCAAAAATGTGAAAAGCGGAGTGATCCACTGTTTCAGCGGCAACAAAACAGAGCTGAAACAGTATCTTGACTTGGGCCTTTATGTCGGAATTACCGGAATTGTGACCATCAAAAAACGAGGCGCGGATTTGCGCAAGCTTGTACCCTTGATCCCTGTGGATCGTATTCTTATTGAAACCGACGCCCCCTACCTGACACCCGCTCCTGAAAAAAACCACACCCTGCGGAATGAACCTGCCTTTGTGCGGTCTGTTTTACTAAAACTGGCAATGATCAGAGAACAAGACCCCGAGGATCTGTCCGCTAAAATTTGGGATAACACCTGCCGCCTGTACGGTATTGAAACCTAAAACTTCAGTTTTTTCTTCCATATAGATTGCGGCAAAAAAATACCAAACCTGCCAAAGAATGGCACCGGAACTGCTAAATATTGTCAAACACTTTATAGGTTGCAGTTCGCCTATTTAAGCTAACCACTTGGAATCCAATTACTTTCATGTTTTTTTAGAGTATCTTAAGGATTTGGCATGATTTCTGCTCTTATTGTGACATAATCTGGGGAAGCTCTTTGTAATCATTATGTATTAATGCATACATTTAAAATCATCATCGCAAAATGGGATATCAACGTTTTAAGGAATTAGAGCCCAATAGCTAATCGAAACCTGTATCGCATGAAGTGGAACTAGGAGGGGCAAGCCATGAATCACAATGAAAATCCAGTCCATACCAAAGGAGATAAAAATGTCTTTTGTCCTTATTATGGCAATTGTCTGGATTATGCCGTTGAATTTCACTGGGAATATTGGACCTGTTTGCATTGTCAGCATAAACAAAAGGAAACATTCGTTGAAGACGTCTTATTGTTGGCGAAAGACACTGATCCGTATTACTCGTTTTCACCCTATCTTTATAAGAAAGCGGCAAATATTTTATTATAGCCAACAGGGTCTCCCCTGTGCAGAAAGCTGCAATATACAAGCCAGGCATTTTTGAGAAAAACGGATGGTAAAACTTGGAAGGGATCAAACATGAGCTTTGCATATCAAGAAAAGGCGGTTATTTCCATCAAGGATCTATCAGAAAGAAAGTTTAATCCTCCTGTGCCGGAAAATTTGAATCAAACCGGACTCAACGAGAAGCTAGTCGAAAATCTTATCTTTAAACTCCTCCTCAGTCGGGGAGTAATGACCGGCAGACAAATTGCCGATGAAATCTGTCTCCATTTCGCAATTATTGAGCCGATCCTGTCGGATTTAAAAAAGCAGCTATTTCTAACCTACAGATCCGATGCCGGCATCAATGATTTCGCATACATTTTGACAGAACAGGGACGAGCCAAAGCGCTCATCGCTTCAGAATCTTCTGCCTACGTCGGCTCCGCTCCGGTTCCCTTCTCTGAATATTTGAAAAGCGTTGAGAGCCAGTCCATTCAAAAAGAAAATCCGGGACTTGAAGAATTACAAGATGCATTCCATGACTTAATGCTGGAAAAATATGTCTTTTATACCTTGGGACCGGCAATCAATTCGGGCAGGGGCGTGTTCTTGTATGGTGCACCGGGAAACGGAAAAACATCCATTGCCAAGAGAGTTCACAAATGCTTTAAAGATGACATTTATATACCCAAAACACTGCTTATCAGCGGTGAATTGCTGAAGTTCTACGACCCCCAGTGGCACAAAGCTGTTGAGAGTAAAGGGCTTCAATACGACAAACGATGGATTAAAATCCATCGACCCGCCGTTATCGTGGGTGGAGAAATGGATTTGGAGTCCTTGGGAATCAAATACAATCCCCAGACCAAAATCTCCGAAGCCCCCCTTCAGATGAAAGCCAATTGCGGGACCTTTGTGGTCGATGATTTCGGCCGTCAGCGGGTCAGTCCTCAGGATTTGTTGAATCGATGGATTCTTCCCCTGGAAAAGCGAATCGATTTTCTGACCCTGTCCAACGGGATTAAATTTCAAGTCCCCTTCGACGAACTGCTTATTTTTTGCACCAACATAGACCCCAAAGACTTATTGGATGAAGCTTTTTTAAGACGGATACCCTATAAAGTAAAGCTCAAGGACCCATCAGAAGAAAAGTTTCGGCACATCATGAAGTTTATGGCACCCAAATATGATATAGAGTATGATGCTGATGCTGTAGATTATTTAATTGATAACTATTTTCGTGGAAAACGCCCGTTCAGAAGCTGCCACCCCAGAGACATACTCGAACAGATTATCAATGCCTCAGCATACCAGCGCATACAGCCCAGATTAACGAACGACCTAATTAAACTGGCAGCTTTCAATTACTTTGCCGCAATGGAGCATACAAATAATAAATAAGGAACCTCGGCCAATTAAACCTTTTCGGCATATTTTCTTTACAGTCACACACTCGGCATTACAACAATCTAGTGCCAACGCATTAGAAATACATGCCTGAAAAATACGAAAAAATCATACTTTTAGCGTATTGACTTGTTTATATATAAATTGTATATGAATTTAGGTGTCTCGGAGGAATTGGATTGAACCCCATTTTTTTAATAACCGAAAGTTCTTTTATAATAAGTGGAGGGAGGTCAAGAATGAAGAAAAAAATTATTGCTCCGTTTTTTATTGTTGCTGCCCTTATGTTGGTTGTGAGTCAGGTCAGTTTTGCCCAGGATATGGAAGGAAAAATAGGCATAGGAGCAAGAGTGGCCTATGTAAATTATTCAGACGACGACTTAGGTTATGGAATTGATATGGAATTTGATGAGGCTGCCATGTATGGAGGAAATCTCACCTATTTTGTTCATAGCTATCTCTCTCTTGAATTGAGTGTTGATTATGTCGAAACAGATGTCGATTCAGAAGTCCTTGGTGTATCTGTTGGTATAGGTGAGTTTGAACAAATTCCGGTCCTTTTATCACTACGAACGCATTTATCAACAAACCCAAAGGTAAGCCCATATTTAACTATTGGAATTGGGTATTATTTAAATGACTTTGACATGGACGATTCAATTCCTGCCGGTTATGATATAGATCCAGATGACAGTATCGGATACCATTTGGGTGCAGGTATTGAATATTTTTTTAATGAACACTTTGCCTTTAATCTCGATTTGAAATATATATGGAACAACGTTGATTTCGATGCAAAATTTCCTGATGGGTCCTCGATAAATGATAAAAAAGTTGATGTGGACGCTTTTATTTCCGGGGTTGGTCTTAAGTTTTACTTCTAAAAAGACCTTTTTAAGCTTTGAAATACCAAATACACAAAAGGCAGGGTCAACAACATTCCCTGCCTTTTTTATGTCCATATCCGGCAGGTTAAGTTTTCAGCCACTCAGCATTAGAAAATCTAGTAGACCTAACCCATTATAATCATTTACATTCTTTGAGAATCATAATGAATCGCTTTTGAGGATATTTTTGGCCCAGCGAACAACGTCATCGGCCTGCTGAACGGCCTCTTGGTACTCTTCGCTCGTTACAGGTTCTGCAAGACCCGGATATCGTGCTTCCCAGGCGTAGGCAGTGAGGATCTGAGCCGCTTCTACGTCAGGCGGAATGGTTATTCCCATGTCCATAAGGTCTGCCAAGAGCTCTCCCAGATCATGGGTGTAGCGAAATGCCAGATCGTGTTTTTTATACACCGCCTTGATAGCTTTTTCCGCCGCCTGTTGAGCATGAAAGCACAGGTCTTCATAATACCCTCCCTCGGGCAGAGGGACACGGGCTAAGGCCAGATCACCTATCGCACGTGCAAGCCAATCCTCAGGTGAGCCGGGAACATGTTTATCCTGTGGCATAATAGAGCTCCTTTCCTTCCCGTAGCGCCGGGTAAAGTACTAGCGAAGTGTTCGCTCCGTGCTCTTTAACGTCTGTTTCCGTCACTACAATGATGTCCTTGGCCATACCCAGTCCTGTGAGACTGCGATAAATGGTTTGAGCGGTACGCCTGCGGTGAATGCCGTCGGGCATCACGACCAAGATGTCCAAGTCACTTTCGGAATTCATCTCTCCGCGTGCCGCCGAACCGAAAAGAATCAGTCGTTTCGGTTTGACGACCTTCAGGATTCTGCGAACCAACTCATCCAGGATTTTGTTGTTTGTTGTATCGAATTCTTTCATTATAGTTCTCCGTTTTGTAAATAAAAATACGGCTGCAAGAAACATAGGGTATATAAGATTAAAGTTCGAATATATTTCCAAATAGATCGGACCGATTTTCAAATAACAGTAAAGGGGTTGAAAATTCAAGGACGGCCCCAAGGTTTCATTCATACCAGTATTATTCTTTCTCCTCTGGTAATCCATCTGGACCTATTTCAGCATATCAAAAAACTCTTTCTTTGTAAAAATGCCCTTTACTATAAGTAGCTGTGCAATAGCATCAACCTGTATCGACTTTGCCATTAAAAACTCTTTGAAGCTAACAAGTTCTTCTTAATCTGTTTATAGCAGAGAAAGATAAAGAAATATGTATTCACCATCATTAATATTGATTAGAATATCAGCACCTCTTGATTCTGCAAATATAATCCATACCGGCTTATCCCAAGTGCCACACTCATACTTCGGGAAATATTCTCCAGTTTTACCACTATACCATGAGAGCAGCATCGGATCTTCAGCCAATTCTTTTGCCTTTTCTTTTGCAATATCCTTTGCTTTCACAAAATCAAGATCTTCTTTATCAACTTGGATTTTGATGTGATTGCCCCAAAAATTTTTTAAATCATCAGGTGTCATATTGTAATCCTTGGTACGGCAGGCTCCTGAAATGTGGAAAATTTTTCAACTTATATTCATATGTCCCATACTTCCTCGATTGGCTCTTTCCCTCATTCGTTTCAACAGGGATTATCTGTCATTTTCATGGGGGCGTAAAATTCAAATATTTCATCATCGAGTATCACCCTTAATCAAAGATCAAGGTCTGACCTCATTGATATCCCTACCGTTAAAAGATTAAACCACAAATTACACGAATTACACGAAAAAAATGTCTCTCCATAAAAACAATGAGATGTGTCGTGTCGTTTAATTGCGTTCGGATTGTGTCTTAATTGCGCCGAAATTACATTTAGCGCAATGACCGACAATAATAAAATAATTATATATACAGGCAGTTAAAAGATTGACTTGCACCAAACTTGGGCCAAACTTGGGCCAAACTTGGGCCAAAATCAGTATCTTTCTGAATTAATCACCGGTAGCTGGATACCATCTGGCTGCACTGGTTTTGCCGACAACACATATCATTTTTTCCCTTTTCATTTCAGCAAGTATCTTTTTCACCTGATCCCTTGTGAGT
>MAXL01000126.1 GCA_001751005.1 Desulfobacterales bacterium S5133MH16 | reverse complement strand
TCACGAACCGGAATTTGCATCTGTGGATACGATTCCTTAGTTCCTTTTTTTCAGGGCAAACGTTTTTGAATCCCAATACAGGGAGAACGCTCCACGACGGCGTGTATCTCTTTCCAACCGACTGAAACTTGTGCTTAAGCACCCGTAATCCCGAGCCACGCCGGAGTTATTAAGAACAATTCGTCGCTAAATTATCCAATTAATTTCTTAAGCCATAATTTCATTCGGCTCGGGCTAACGCGTGCTAAAGCCCTTCAAACAGTCAGTCGGATTTCAAGAGAAACACGCCGTCGCTACGCTGCACCGAAATCAAATGCGTTTGCTCTGAAAACACCCTGAAAAAAAGCAACTAAGGAATCGTATCCACAGATGCAAATTCCGGTTCATGAAGCGGCAACAATATATCAGCCATATTTTTAACCTTCACCATAATGTCATAAGCCTCATATGCATTTACAAGTGTCCCGGGAGGAATTACATCCATTTCCATGGCTTTTATTTGAACCGGCGGATAAAAATTTTCTTTAATTACACAAAATCCGGTTATGGCAGCCTGGCCGGCAGGTGTATCAATTAATACGGTTAACCCCCCTTCCGTATGAACCGGTGTATGAATCACTCGGATACCCGGAAGAATTTCCCTGTCACCGGTGATCATCCGTATCTGCCCGTTTTCCTCCACATCCTCTATGTAATCCTCAAGATAGCGATAATCCAGCGGGTGAGGGTTGTGGATTCTTTCTATTTCTTTTTCGTGAACATAAATTTCAGCATTTTCACATTTGTAATCGTTTTCACAGTGGTCGTTATGCAGATGAGTGTGGATGACAATGTCGATATCCGCCGGTGACAGATCCCATCGGGACAGCCCTTGCTCAAACGTATAAATTTTCCCACCGATTGACGCTTCCCTGTCCGGGGATTGGATCGGGCTCATTTCACCGGTATCCACGAGGACTTTCCGGTCCCCGCCTTCTAAATACCAGCAGTAAATAGGGATGGTATATTCCTGACCGTTGCCGTACTGATACGTCATCATGCTTTTGTCAAAAATTTTGGTTCCCACAACAATGGGATGGATTTTGAACATAATCAAATTCTCCTCTGGTTCTAGGACTCACTAAAAACAATTTGAGACCGTTGAAAAACGTTCAATTTTGTTCAAAACCAAGGAAGGCGAAAATTTTAACCACAGGAATACATTGAGTATTTTGAGGATTAAAATTTGAGCCTGACGCCGGGATTGGGCAAAAGAGAGCGTTTTACAAAGGTCTCAACTTGACATCATCAGGTTATAATCACTTTACCCGCACCGCCTTCAATGTATTTGCCGGGATAAAGATCTTTGATTTCCCGAATAAACCGGGTGCAATGAGTGGGGCAGATATTTTCCAGAGTATCAATCAGGTTAAACTCATTGAATCCATGAAGCCCGCCAATAAGCGTTCTAACTTTCCCAAATTCTGATGCGGCGTGCAAAATTTCCCGCACCCCCGGATGAGAACATCCGGCAATCACCGTTACACCGGTATGTTCCCTTATTATCAGGGAATGCTCGATATTCTTTAATTCACCCGTGGAATATATGTTATCATGCAGTTTGCGTTTTTCAGCAACCCGTATTACAGTTGCGTTATCATCTGGTAATGCAAAGGAATAGGGGATATAAACCTTCACCGGATTTAAGTTGAGAAACCAGGAAAGCCCGCCGATATGATCCCAGTGGGAATGAGAAATAAAAACCTCGTCAATCTGCATGGGATCAATTTTTAATTGTTTCATATTATAATTGATAATATCCGCTTTGGCGCCGGTATCAAAGAGTATATTTTTTCCAAAAACTTCTACCAAACATGAAAATCCCCAGTCAGATTTTAAATGCTTATCCCACGCCGTATTGTCATATATTATGGTTATCTTCACTTCAGACCTCGATATTTCGTTAAAAATTTCGCCATCGTCAGAACTGTCCAATTTTCATGGAATGGGTCTGAACTTTTAGTATATTTGTTTAGTCCTAAAAAAGCCGGGCCCTCTGGACCCGGCTTTTTTATTTTACCGTCTATTGCCACGGCCTTTTCCGGACCCGCGGCCTTGTCCGAAACCTCTGCCTGAACTCCGGCCGGAGCCTCTGTCCTGACCCGACCCTCTGCCTGCGTTCCGTCTTCCCTGCTCATTATCGCTAAAAGTCCCTCCGGCAGGGTTGCAGGCCCCTTGACCTCTTCCGGTCATCCGGCCGTTACCCATTGGACCTGTTCCATCTCTTTTTGGCATAACACTCACCTCCTTCGTATTATTGCAAACCATTTAAAATTTCCTGCCGCCTCTTCTGCGGCGTTTTCTGTGTTTTCCGCGCATTTCATAGGCGCCCCCCTCAATTATGAGAGCCTTTCCGGTCACCAGCGCTTCTGAAACAATTCCACGGGCTTCAGATAAAATTCTGCCGTATGTCTGGCGAGACACCTCCATTATTTTTGCGGCGGTCTCCTGGTCAAGATGTTCGAAATCGCTCAATCTTATTGCCTCAAGTCCTTCCACTGAAAGCGTAATCTCACCGGTTTGAAACATACCCCGGGGCACAAAAGCGGTGATCGTCGGATATCTTGATACAAATCTCGGCTTTTTAATTCTTGGCATAATAAAATAACCTCTATGAAATGAGCATTTGATTAAAATATAATTAGCACAATCCCACGTGTCAAGCATTTATTTGGTCATATGACCATTATATTTTAGTGCCGGTTCCGAAAAAACATAAAATTATGTTATTCACCTAACCTATATATTTTAATTTTGATACACTGTTCTTTGGTTACAAGCCCTTATGCATGAGTTTGTACGATGCAGTTGCTGATTATTCATGGAGCGGTTGAATTAAAAAAACTCCCCGACCCCTCAAATTGTTAAGTTGTTGGCCAATAATATAAAAAACAGCTTGACCATCTGCATAATAGGACTTAATTTAACGTTTTATGAGTTTATACTCATAACTAGGGTTTGGTAAAAAGTCAAGAAAACGACTTTTTGTTAAAAAATTTCTTCGAGTGTTTTTGTGATCCAAAGGAACTCCATTGTCAATAATTGACGCACTGAGACGGCAGTAATGCTATGAAAACAAGTTATGACTGTATACCCTGTTTTATCCGTCAGGCTCTTGAGGCGGTAAGGTTAGCAACCTCCGATGAAAAAATTCATGAGCAGGTGC
>MAXL01000125.1 GCA_001751005.1 Desulfobacterales bacterium S5133MH16 | reverse complement strand
TATTTTGCATGCTTCCATGCATTTTCTTCGGTGCTTCTAAATGAGGATCGGACGTTTAAAAAACATAAAGAAGTACGATCAATGCTACACAGGGACTTCGTTCGAACCAAGAAAGTCGATGTCTCCTGGGGAAAACACTATGATCGGCTTTTTGATAACCGACACAAGGCGGATTATCGGCCATTGGTGAAGTTTGATCCTGACCAGGTCAGAGAGATCGTTGAGGAAAGCGAGGCATTTGTAAAAGAGATGGCAAGCCTCCTGAAATAGGTAAAACTAAAGTGGCTAAAAAGTCTAAAAGGCAAAAAGTAATCAAGAGATTGAATTTATCTGATCACACACTGGATATAAATATCCGGAGGTGTAATTACAACAAGTTTAATTTTTCAGTTATAGAGGACTATGTCAGTGAGCTTGTCGGATCGCGCGAATATCAGTACGATGCTATAAAACAAATCATGATTTCTTTAATGAACTACCCCGCCGCAAGCGGACGGGGTATCACCTAAAGGGTTTTTCCAGTCTTTAGCGCCGCAAGCGGCGGGGAATATAACCCGAATAGATTAAAATTGATCTTGATGATTACATCTCAAGGCTGGATTGCAAATTTAATCAATGGGAAACAGGGGATCGGGGCCTCACCTTGAATAGTGCTATAAGTCTCTCACCCCGAAGTCGAAAGTCGAAAGTCAAAAAGTCAAAGAGTGTCGCCATCAGGGCGGAGACGTTATTAAAATAAACCTTGAAGTCGAAAGCCAAAGGGTCGAAGAGTGTCACCCTGCATTCATCCTTTTTGGGACGGTAACGGTAGAATGGCCCGGCTGGTTGCCAATATCCCGGTGATAAGGGCAGGCCTGCCGCCCATCATTATTCCCATGGAAAAACGGCAGCTATATCTGGAGATTCTGGCAAAGTATCATCTGGCCAGGGGAACCATCCAGGCCGGGGATGAGTTTTTCGGCAACCCGGATGAGATTCAGCCATTGCTGGTAGGAGCAATGGTTTGAGGACATAGGTAAATCAATCAATCAATTGGCTGGCTTCAATCCCCATCGCCTTGGCCAGTTTTTCCAATGTGGCTGTGCGGTGGTTGGTCTCCATACGTTCCATTTGGGACAGGGCCGATTGGGTGATTCCAGCCTTTTTAGCAACCTCTTTTTGAGTCAGTCCGAGATGTTTGCGCCAGGCTTTTAATAGGTTGAACTCTTTTTCGATGACCCGTTCGACCACTTCATGGGGGATTAACGCAGTGTTATCTTCGGCCTTATCGAGAAGACGTAAATACTCAATATATGGAACCACTGCATATTCCGGCTTTCCATTTCGGTTGATTACCTGGACACTATTAAGTGTATGTGCGTTCATTGCGTTTTTTTACCTCTTCAATGATGATAATTTCAAGCTGTTCCGTAAAAATGATCCGCCATTGGCCGACGCGCAATCGATAGTCGACACGGTGTTTAAGTTTTTTAACACCCGGGCAATTCGGGAAGGTTTCCAGTTCGCGAACAGCATTTTTAATTTTGATACGATCCGGCTTTGATTTGATTTTACGCAGTTGCCGGAGCGCCCTGTTTTGCCATTTGATCTGCATCGTATGATTAACATAAGCTAATTTAATAAGATTATCAAGGAACAATATAAGTTTTGTATCCTGAATCAGACCTTCTCATGCTCTCGGATCTGCAGCTCCGGTGATGTCCTGTAATGTCCGGTAAAAAAGGTGGCTTGAAAGATGAAACTGCTGATTTTAAGTGACGTGCACATTGAATTTGGTAATTTTAATCCGCCTGAGAACGATGCGACTGTGGTAATTTTAGCCGGCGATATCCATTTTGGTGATCAAGGGGTGGCCTGGGCCGCCGAGAAGTTCAAAGGCAAAGAGGTCATCTATGTGATCGGCAATCACGAATATTACCGCGGCGCCATACCGGAAGTGACCGAAAAGATAAGAGCGCGAGCGGCTGGAACGAATGTCCATGTCCTGGAAAATGACGAGCTTAGAATTGATCAGGTGCGATTTTTGGGCTGTACGCTGTGGAGCGATTTTAAGCTGTTTCACAATCTCGATCGGGCTGTTTTTAAAGCCCAGAATATGATGAATGACTTTCGGCTGATTCGTTTGAGCCGGTTAAACAGAACGCTTGAACCATTGGATACCGAGAATTGGCATAAGCAATCTAAAAATTGGTTGGAAGAAAAAATAACCCCCCATCCGAACGACAACCTGAAAACGGTTGTCATCACCCATCATGCTCCCAGCAGCCGGTCTGTGCAGGAGCAGTATAAAAGCGATCATCTCAGTGCCGCTTTTGCCTCCGAAATGGACGACTTTATTTTAGACAAGGAAATTGATCTTTGGGTCCATGGGCATATTCATACCTCCTTTGACTATCATATCGGCAAAACGAGGATCATCTGCAACCCCCGCGGATATGTCACCCATGAGCTCAATGATGGCTTTATTCCCGATTTGACTGTTGAGGTTTAGGGCTCGCGTAAAAATAAATGGTAAGAATACAGCAGGTTGGATAGAAACAATTGTCAAGGGGTGGGTTGCGAGTGATCCAGTTGTT
>MAXL01000124.1 GCA_001751005.1 Desulfobacterales bacterium S5133MH16 | reverse complement strand
TTAATTATTAACCGTTGTTTATTAACTATTATTTCCTGATCTCTTGAACCTTTCAACCTTTGAACCTTGAACATTTGAACCTTGAACATTTGAACCCCTAAAAAAGGAGATTATAATAATGACTCAAAAAAAAAGAGTTTTTGGAACACTGATCCTGGCAGTAATTATCGCTGCGGCAAACCCTTCTTATGCCCAGCCGGAAAAGGATGCCGACCAAACATTATCCCCGTATTTCCTGGTAAAGAGCCATGACCCTGACGTTGATCAGCTCCCTCTAAAATCCACAGAGGCTCACGTCAATATTTCAGGGGTCATTGCCGACGTCACAGTTACACAGGTTTATAAAAACGAGGGCCATAAGCCGTTGGAAGCCGTGTACGTGTTTCCGGCATCCACAAGGGCTGCGGTTTACGGGATGAAAATGACTATCGGAGAACGAACCATCACGGCAAAGATCCGCGAGCGTGAACAGGCCCGGCAGGAATACAATCAGGCCAAACAGGCGGGAAAAAGCGCATCTCTTCTGGAGCAGCACAGACCCAATGTTTTTCAGATGAATGTGGCCAACATTTTGCCTTCTGACGTCATTCAAGTAGAACTCAAATATACGGAACTGCTGATTCCCACGGATACGGTTTACGAGTTCGCCTATCCCACGGTTGTCGGGCCCCGCTACGTGGACCGGCAGGCCCATGAAGCCGGCTCGTCCGATATGTGGACGGCAAATCCGTATCTCCACCAGGGAGAACCCCCGACTTATACCTTTAATATTATTGTGGATATTGCGGCAGGCCTCCGGATTCAAGATATGGCCTGCGATTCCCATAAGACCGGCATCAATTACAAGGGGCCTGGTTTTGCCACCGTTACTCTGGACCCGTCCGAAAAACAGGGCGGAAACCGGGATTTCATTTTGAAATATCGACTCGCCGGCGGTAAGATTGAAACCGGTCTCCTTCTTTATGAAGGAAAGGAAGAAAACTTTTTCCTGCTTATGATGCAGCCTCCCAAAAGGGTCGTCAAAAGCCGGATCCCACCCCGAGAGTATATATTCATCGTTGACGTATCGGGTTCCATGCACGGCTTCCCGCTGAATATATCCAAAAAACTTCTTAAAGACTTAATCGGCAACCTGCGTCCCACAGATACATTCAATGTGCTGCTGTTTGCCGGCGGCTCCCAACTGATGTCGGAACACTCCCTGCCGGCAAGTCCGCAAAACATCACGCGGGCCATAAACACCATTGAACGACAACGCGGCGGCGGCGGAACCCGGCTGTTACCCGCACTAAAAAGAGCGCTTTCCTTGCCAAAAATTGAAGGATTCTCTCGAAGCATTGTCATTGCCACGGACGGGTACGTCTCGGTTGAAGAACAAGCCTTTGACCTGATCCGGAACAATCTGGGCCGGGCCAATATGTTTACATTCGGAATCGGATCAAGCGTCAACCGCCATTTGATTGAAGGAATGGCACGGGTGGGAATGGGAGAACCCTTTGTGATTACAAAACCTGAACAAGCACCCGAAAAGGCCAACAGATTCAGAAAGCTCATCGAGTCTCCGGTGTTAACGGGGATCAAGCTCGACTTCGGGCGCTTTAAGGCTTTTGATGTGGAACCTCCCGGTATTCCCGACGTACTGGCGGACCGGCCCGTGATTGTGTTCGGCAAATGGCGCGGCAGACCCCGGGGCATCATATCTATACAGGGTCTCACCGGAGAACACTCCTTTTCGAAAAAGGTGGATGTTTCCGGAATAACGTCTTTGCAGACAAACTCGGCCCTGCGTTACTTGTGGGCACGGCACCGGATCGCCCTTTTATCCGACTATAACAGGCTCAACAAACAGGATGAACGGGTCAAAGAAGTGACCCAACTGGGGCTGACCTATAACCTCTTGACCGCCTACACCTCATTTGTTGCCGTGGACACTCAGATTCGGCTCAAGGATGGACAGGCGGTAACCATCAAACAACCGCTTCCACTCCCCCAGGGTGTTTCCGACTATGCTGTCGGCGGAAATAGGTCTTTTGCCGGAAAATCAGTTTCCTCCTTTGCTGCCGCTCCTTCGATATTGGGGTTTAAAAACAAGGCCATGGAAGAAAGCCTTGAACATAAAAAAGAGGACCGTTTGGCAGGTGAATCGGAAATTGACGCCACTTCCCATGATAAAAGCACCATTGAACTGGGAGAAATTATCATAACCGGAGATTTGCCGGAAAAATCCATCCGGGAAGTTCTGAAAAAACATATCCGATCATTTAACATCTGTTTTCGGCAGGCGTTGAAAAAACAACCTGACTTAAAAGGAAAAATTGTGTTCAAAATGGTTATCGATGCTACCGGTCGCGTCACCAAAGTTCATCCGGATAAAAGCACCAAGAAAGATAGCGAGTTTAAACGCTGCATGCTTCAAGAACTCAAAAAGCTGCACTTCCCGGCTTCAAAAGGAGGAAAAAAGAGCATTGTTTTGATTACCTTCGTGTTGAAATAAAACCTGAATCTTGCATGAAAATTAATGAGAATCTTTATGAAAGCCTCTGACTCGTGCAAAATTCAGGTAAAAATCCAAGAACAGCGACAAGCACAAATTAAAATAGCCGTCTGTCTCGGAAATCAAGCCAGACGGCTATCATTTAGTGCCCGAACGGCTATGTTCTTATCGGCTTACCTTTTTGGGTCAACGGCGCTTGGGATATCGAATTCTGACAGCAATATCGATATTGCAATTCGAATTGACCAAAGCCTTGCATCCTATTCATATCTCGAACTCAGAATACAACTAACCGATGATTTGGAAAAACACCTTGGTTGTAAAGTGGATATCGTGGTTTTAAATACCGCGTCTCTTAAAATGATTCACCAGGTAATCGTAAACGGAAGATTGCTTTTTTCGAGGGACCGCGAAAAAGAACATGACTACAT
>MAXL01000123.1 GCA_001751005.1 Desulfobacterales bacterium S5133MH16 | reverse complement strand
GTTCAGGAAAGAGAAAGAAGACGAATTTCAATGGAACTCCACGATGAAGTGGGACAATCACTTACGGTATTGAAACTCCAGATAAGATCTATAAAAAATAGACTGAATGACAGCCAAGCAGATCTGGAAGAGGATTGCGTAAACATACTGAAATACGTGGATCAGACCATTGAAAATGTCCGCAGATTTTCCAGGGATTTCGGTTCTTCAATTCTGGAAGATCTGGGCCTGTGCGCTGCCCTTAGATGGCTGGCCGAAGATTTTGAGAAACATTCCAATATTAATATCTCCCTTGATATCGAGCAGGTAGACAATCTGTTTTCCCGTGAATCACAAATTATTATCTACAGAATATTCCAGGAAGCAATTACAAATATAAATAAGCATGCCAATGCCGATCATTTATCGATTGTTGTTATGAAAAAGAAAAAAAATATTTCTTTTCAAATCGTTGATGATGGGAAGGGTTTTGATAAAAAACAGATCGAGAATAGAAGCTCGGATGTAATTGGTTTAGGTTTGACAGCCATGGATGAACGTGCAAAGATGCTTGGCGGTATACTGGAAATTTTTAGCCGAAAACAAAGAGGAACCCGGATAACTCTTAACGTTCCAATTGATAAAAAGGAGAAATAGACCGTGACTTCTTATCATATTGTGCTGGCTGATGATCATGTTATGATTCGTAATGGAATAAAAAAGATCATCGAGGAGTCGGATGATATGGAGGTTGTCGCAGAAACCGGGGACGGATTAGAACTTCTGAACCTGCTGAAAAATATTAATCCCCACATGATCATACTCGATATATCCATGCCGAATTTGAGAGGGATTGAAGCGGCCCATGAGATCAAGATGGTCTATCCTGAAATCAAGATAGCTATTCTGACCATGCATAAAAAGAAAGAATATCTCTATCATGCACTCTCAGCCGGTGCTGACGGCTACCTGCTAAAAGAAGATACGGGAGAAGAACTTTTAACCGCCATTACTAAAATCCGACGGGGAGGCATTTATTTATCTCCCATTCTTTCAGAAGAGTTGACGGAGGAGTTGATAGAGTTCTACCGAAACGGCAGAAAACCTCTCGATGATCCTTTGACCACTCGAGAAAGGGAAGTATTAAAACTAATTGCTGAAGAAAAATCAAGCAAAGATATTGCTAAACTTCTGTTTATAAGCGTGCGAACGGTTGGGCATCACCGCGCCAGCATTATGAAAAAACTGAATATAAATAAAATTGCCGGACTGGTAAAATATGCCATTCAAAAAGGATACACTTCGAACTCGTAAGTACTCAAAAAATTCAGACCGCTTCCCTAATCCCCCCTTTTTTAATAATCACTCCACAAACCCTGCGATGCGGCCTAAGGGCTCGCTCAAAAATAACTTCACATTTTAATGCGCCGATCCATCCCGCCTGGCGGCGTTGCTCATCGCTTAAATAGCCAGCTATTCGCCCTCCTCGCGCCTTGCCATGCGGGCGACTCGACTCCTGAAAATGTAAATTTATTTCTTCGCGAACCCTAAGGGCGCCGACAAACAGCGCTCTAAAAAAACAAACCCCTGAACCCATATAAAATCAGCGATATCCCGATTATTTCAAGGATCGAGTTCATTTTTGTTTATGAAATGTTCGAGATAGGCAATTTTGCCTATATCCAAATAGGCATTTTTGCCGATTGTCATAAGATGATTTTTCCTGATATTATTTTAATAAATCCTTTCGGTGCTCCAATAGAACCTGACGTGCAGTTGCATAGAACATTCAATCTGTAACTTCTTGATTTGACATAAAATTAAAAATAATCAACGGTTTTTATTCTTTGTGAAATATTCGAGCAGAGTCCTTATTTCCGGAGGATAGATATGGATGTATCCGAGCGTTATGATACAAATGAATATCAGACTTATTCGTATCCCGAAAAAGTAACATGTGGAATTCCCGGCGGAAAGGAAAAACTTTTAGGGGATATGGTCGTCGGCAATGCGGTCAAACCGGCTGTTTCTTTTCTAAAGAAACACGGGCACAAATCCATTGTCAGTCTGGGATGTGGCGCACGGATAAACCGGATCGATAATCATATTCGCCTGATGACGGGGTTGAATTTATCCTACTATGTATGTATTGACCGGCTGTATGAAATCGAGCCGATATCTTTAAGCGCCTTTGCGGATCCTGACGATATGACTGAAGTGCTCATAAGACATTATGGAGGAAACCCGCATAACTTCTTTAAAGCAATAAAAATATTTCCGGAAACCCTTGTGGAGGATCTTCAAGATGTATCTTGCGCGGCGGTTGTCTGCCAGCGGATTCTGCCCTATTGCCGCTGGGAAAATGCAATAATGTCCATGAACCCAAAACTGATATTACAGGAAGATCTTCATGGTTGCGAACGGCAAAATTTTCGGGGTCAGGGGTATGTAAGAACACGGTCGGGAATTCGCCGGTATGGATTTAAACCGTTTCGGCCCTGGCCGATTTTTCCCGGTGAATACAATATGGTTTTTTGGAGACGAAAGGATTTCGGCGTGGAAAAAATTATAAATAAAAAGTTCTTTTGGTTTCGAAAACTTATCGAATCCCTTCCGTAGCTTTTCAAAGGTCTCCCTGTTATTCTTCCTTTCTTTTCCCCCCCTTTTTCATTCTGCGTCTGAACATCATATACATTATAGGAAAAATTACAAAAACACCTATAATTAGAAGTATTGGAAAAATCTCTTTGAAATTTCTCCAAAACAGAAACAGGCCTGCCATGGAAGAATGAACCCATACATCCATATTTCTCACCCATAACCCGGTATCCTGAATGAGTGTTGTTCCCGCCGCCGCGAAACCTTACCCTTGCCTTGGATCCGGAGCCAGGGCAAACACATTTGAATCCCAATACAGGGAGAACGCTCCGCAATGGCGTGTTTCTCTTTCCAACCGACTGAAACTTGTGCGAGACCTTTGCAAAACGCCCCCTTTTGCTCAATTCCAGCGTCAGGCTCAAATTTTAATCCTCAAAATACTCAATGTATTCCTGTGGTTAAAATTTTCGCCTTTCTTGGTCTTGAACAAAATTGAACATTTTTCAAAGGTCTCTGTGCTTAAGCACCCGTAAGCCCGAGCCGTGCCAGAGTTATTAAGAACAATTCGTCGTTAAATTATCCCATTGATATTTTATAAGTCATAATTTCATTCGGCTCGGGCTAACGAGTCCTAAAGCCCTTCAAACAGTCAGTCGGTTTCCAAGAGAAACACGCCGTCGCTACGCTGCACTAAAATCAAATGTGTTTACCATGTTGTATTATATAACATTCATTGAAATATTGGAAATACTATTCTATTATAATTTTGCCAAGTCTATGTGGGTGCGGATCGTGCATTGGCCCGGTACGCTCTTCGAAATGTTCGGAGCCCGGATAAGGGTTATAAAGGAGCAACTATGAAAAAGGCTCTGGTTGCAATTATTATTATCATTGCAGAACTCTCTACTTTTGCTTATGCGGAGCAGCCGTTAGATCCATTGCAAAAGCTAATAGATCAGGGAATCACTATATTAAATGATCCAATTTATAAAGATACTGACCAAAAAGATAACCAACGTCAACAGCTGTCGGAGATTTTAAACCAAATCGTTGACTTTAGAGAATTTTGCCGGCGTGCACTGGCGAGCAATCTGTTAAAATTCACACCACAGCAACTAGATGAATTCATAGAGCTTTTTGCCAGATTTGTAACGGTTTATTATCTTACCATGCTACAAGATAACTATAATAATGAGAAAGTAATTATAATCGGTCAAAACTTGATCAGCTACTCCACAGCCGTCGTTCAAGTGAAGGTGTTTTGGAATGATATAGAAATTCCGGTGGAAATTAAAATGGTGAGACGGGGCGATTCCTGGAAAGCATACGATATTTTCGTACTCGGAATCAGCGTGGTTCGGTTTTATGGAGCCCAATTTCAGGAAATCTTGCGTAAGGAAACCCCTGAACAGATTATTGATCGATTAAAATTAAAAATTAAAAAAATCGAAGAACCACTCCAAACGAGTTTTTCGAAAAGTTCCGCAATGAGCTTAGAATAAAGTTGTTGAAATTCAAGAAGGTCTATTTTATTGTAGCTTTGCCAATTGCCCATAAAACGGCATGTTAAACTAACACTGAAGAATATAATTTTAAACAACAGTCTGAAAGGATGCTAATGAATGTATCAG
>MAXL01000122.1 GCA_001751005.1 Desulfobacterales bacterium S5133MH16 | reverse complement strand
GGATTTTTCGTTAAGATCAAGGAAGACGAAAATTTTAACCACAGGAATACTGGTAGTATTTCGAGGATTAAAATTTGAGTCTGACGCAGATATTGGCGGAAAAGACAGTTTTCGTTCAGGCACTACTTAGATAAGCACCAAACTTATTACTCGGAGTACCCGCTTCCGACGATCAAACCGCCCGTGGTTTTCCTGACATAGGTATGTTTTTGCTTCTCTTTCCATACATAACCAACCCATACACCATCGGCAGTCGCTTTGGCACATTCATTATAAACAGGTTCTGCTTTCTCTTTAAGGCTTTGCCCAACTAATGACGGATGAACCAAAAGATTTCCCCCTTCTTCCATTATAAATACATAGTAGGGTTTATTTTGTGCCGTACTTGCAAAGTCCGCAGCTGTTTTCCCACCATCAATGGCGACAACAATGTCATCTACTTGTTTCTTGATAGCATCTTTATCCACTGCAAAAGCGCCTGTTGCCAAACAAAGACTAAAAATCAACGTTAAACAAATAATTGCAACTCTTTTCATGTTCATCTCCTTTCTTCGGTTTTTTGTTTACAATCAATCATGAGTTTATATAATCACCATAAAGGAATAAATACCCCAGGTAAAGAATAATATTTATAATTGACATTTACTTTCCAATAAATATTTATATAATAATTTACAGTGTTACATTTATTTCACAAATTCAAAGAAAGACCATTGGTTAGGAGACAAAAAGATGGAAATTATGAAAAAATATATATTTCCAAGTGTTTTTTTTATTGCTTTGATTATCTCCGGTTGTGTTTCATGGCAAAAAAACTATGGTAAGCTTAAAATTATACCTAAAGACCAGAACGAAATAACCATTCAAAATTTAATCGAAAAATGGGATGATTACCACATTTATAGTTCCGACCAGTATGCCGGACCTGGTTTTCGATCACCTCTGGGCATCATGTTCGATCAGAAAAACAACGATACGACGCTGGTGGGTGATCGATGGAAAAAGGTCAGTGATCAAAATACCTTGGCAGAAATGACAGAACGGATTTCTCTGAACACTCATTTTGAGCCCTGGCTCAACGAAATTTTGGGGCCGGACGGCCGGTTTTACGGATATCTCTATTATTCATATGGCGTTGTAACCCTTAAAATGGTTGGTGATAAAAAAATGTATATATTTAACCTGGAGGAACCTCCTAATGAGGGCGGTTACCATGAATAATTTATCGGAGAATGTTCTGATGTTCAGAAATTAATCGATGAAGAATCAGGGCATAAGAACAGACAGTTAAAAGCATGAGGAAGTTGCTCAGGGGGAAAAATTGAAAGTTGGAATCGGATATGCTAACAGAAAAGACTCTCTGCTATTAGGCAATAAAGTGGCTGAAAATGCATTAAAGAACGGCAGGATTGACAGGCCTTCTCTTGTAATAACTTTTTGCAATGGACAAGTTGATCATGAAGAATATTTTCGAGGGCTGCAAACTGTTATAGGAAGTAAGGTGCCTATTATAGGCGGATCAGCCATAGGCATTATTACTAATGATTGGCTCTCATATGAAGGTTATCCTGCCGGTGCTGCTATAATAGAATCTGAAACACTATGGCACAAAGAGGCGGCAGCAGGTGATTTGGATAAAGATGAGAGAGGGGCAGGACAAAAATTAGCAAAAAAATTATCAAACAGCCTAAACGGCAAACTTTTACTGGTATTTTACGATTCAATAAAAAAAGCTCCAACTGCAACTGACCTGCCGGTTATCAATGCATCGCCATCTTTGATTAGAGGAATTGAAGAGAAACTCAAACCAAATGTGCCTATTATAGGGGGAGGGGTAATCGGAGATTATTCATTTAGCCATACAAAACAATTCTGCGGAACGTATGTTGGTGATCAAAGTGTTGTCGGATCTTTATTGGGGGGAAATTTTCGGCCGTATTTTCGAATTATGCATGGCTGTACGCCGAAGGACGGGATCTATCATACCATCACTAAAAGTAACGGAGCGGTAATTAATGAAGTAGACGGCAGACCTATCGTTCATTTGATTGATGAGCAATACGGCACTAAGGATTGGCGTGGTCAGAAGCCTGTCAAAAGGTTGACCATCGGTGTCAATCACGGCGAAAAATTTGGAGACTTTAATGAAGAATATTTTGTAAATCGGCTGATTACAGGGGCGCTACCTAATGGAGCAGGTATTGTTATTTTTGAACCGGATTTATATACAGGCACAGAATTTCTGTTTATGTTGAGGAACAATAAAACAATGATAGAATCTGCAAGAAGAAATTCGGCGGAATTGATGGAAGAAATAGTTGAAAATGGGGAAAAACCTGTTTTTGGGTTGTATATCGATTGTGCCGGAAGAACAGCCAAAGCTTCAGATTCATTAATCGAGGAAGCATCTGAGATCCAAAAAGTGTTTAATCGATATGACACGCCGCTGTTTGGGTTTTATTCCGGTGTAGAGGTTGCTCCTCTTCTGGGTAAAAGCAGAGGACTAGACTGGACAGGGGTCTTACTTGTTTTTGCTGAAGGACAGATAACGATATGAAAGATTTTAAAATAGTTGAATTGGAACAAAACCTGGAAGAAGCAAAAAAAGAGGGTGAACATTATAAAAAAATTGCAGAGCAAACCGGCAACCTTTGTCTCAGAGAGACGGAAGAATTATCAAAACTTATTTCTTTGCATAAACAAGCTAAGGAGGCCCTACAAGAGAATGAGGAGAAATTACGGAATATAATTGAACATAGTAATGAAATATTTTATGTCCGTGATACGGATCATAATTTGTTATACGTTAGCCCGAAATCAAAAGAGATCCTTGGATATACTCCGGAAGAAATGATGAAAAAGTGGACAGAATTAATAACTGATAACCCCATAAACCAAAAAGGAATTGAAATTGTAGCGAAAGCTATAAAAACAGGAGAAAGGCAAGAACCTTACATTCTCGAATTGCGGAGAAAAGACAATGCCCTTAAATTGATAGAAATTGATGAATCTCCTATTAAAAACACAGAAGACAGGGTTGTGAGAATTGTCGGTGCAGCAAGAGATGTTACCAAACAAGAACAGGCAAAAAAGGAGAAAGAAAAACTTGAAGCACAGCTCCGGCATGCTCATAAAATGGAAGCCATAGGAACGTTAGCCGGTGGTATTGCACATGATTTTAATAATATCCTTGGCGTTATTTTGGGAAATGCGGAACTTGCCATGGACGATGTTCCAGAATGGAATCCGGCTTATTTTAATCTCCAAGAAATTCGAAAGGCCAGTCTTCGTGCTAAAGGTGTTGTAAGGCAGCTCGTTAGCTTCAGTCGTCGAACAGATCTGGAAAGAAAACCCATAAGACTAATCCCGGTTATCAAAGACTCCATCAAGTTTTTACGAGCAACGATTCTAAAAAATATTGATGTTCGTCAAAACATTGAAGACGCATATGATACCATTATCGCCGATTCAATCCAAATCCATCAAGTCATGATTAATTTATGCACCAATGCATCTCACGCAATGGAGAAAATAGAAGGGATTCTGGATATCGGAATACAACATGTTGTTGTGGATGAAGATTCACATTCAATTACTCCTGACTTAAATCCGGGTGACTATCTTAAAGTAACGGTTAGTGATAATGGTCAAGGGATTGCTCCTGACGTCATTGGCAGAATTTTTGATCCCTATTTTACGACCAATGAAATTGGGAAGGGTACGGGTATGGGTTTATCGGTGGTACACGGTATAGTTAAAAGCCATGACGGTGTAATTTCAGTCGAGAGTGAGCTTGGTAAGGGGACATCCTTTAGCGTATTTTTTCCGGTTGTCGAGAAACAAGCGGTTACAAACAGAAATTAAAACAGATCCCGTTGAGGCCCTGGAGTCACATCAAAAAAAATCAAGGCCTTCTAATGGCTTCGGAGCGAGAAGGGATCATTAAATATCAGTTAAATGCTCGTCGAATTGTACGCCGATTCCATTTGAATCTATCCTGACAATTTTTCCTGTGATTTTGATAGGGTCATCAGCACCCGGGAGAGAAAAAGTCATTGAAAGCTCTTCTCCAACGAAGAAAGGCAATTGAGTTTCAATAAATAATCCGCTAACGCTTAGATTTTGAATAAAATCCGTAAAAAAGCGTGTATTGGCTGAACATTCTGTCCAGATGAACGTTTGTTTTCTATGATATTTTCTCTTCTCATCGAACTTAGATTGCTGCCATTTTTCCAAACTTTTCAGGAGGTTTCGCATTTGTGCTTCTGATAAAGCAAGAATGATTGCCAATATTTTATTGTATACTTCTTCTCTACCAATTTTGTTATCATTATTTTTCATCAGCTTTGTTTTCGTATTTTTTTAGAAGGTCCTGTATCGCTTCTTCAAGAAGGTCGTTAAGGGGTTTCTCCAAATCAATCGCAAGTTTTTTAATTTCTTTTTTCGAGCTGTAGTTTTCCATCCCTTTTTCTCAACAGAATTGGTTTTACCCTTATGGCTTTTTAAAAGTATTTCTTTCGTATCTTCCTGTAACTTCTTAAGGTACTTTTTATTTTTACGGACAATAGCAAAGACTTTCCGGTTATCAACCTCTTTACAGTTATTGTGATTATACAAAGTACATTCCGGGTATGGTTTCGTTGAATTTTACACCTACCCCCTTTGGATCGACCCTCACAATTTTACCTCTAGTTCTGACAGGGGTTTCAAAACTGGCATGAAAAAGAGTCATAAAAAGGTCTTCGTCAAGAGATAGATTGGTTTTAGTTTCAATAAACGCTCCTCCAGCACTTACATCTTTAGTGAAATCTCTAAAGTTGCGATTATTAGTTTCACAGATTGCATAGATAGAAATAGGTTTCCTAGAATATTTCCTTTTGTCTTTGGGTTTGGATTGTTGCTTGTCATCAAATTTGGATTGCCACTTCTCCAAACCTGTAAGGAGCTTTCGCTTTTGTACTTCTGGCATAGTAGAAATGATTTGAAATATTCGAGCTTGGACTTCAGCGATGCTTGATTTATTATCGTTATTTTCCATGGGCTTTCCTTTCGTACTTTTTGAGGGCTTCGTTTAAAAGCCGTCTTATGGCTTCAGAGCGGGTATTGATGCGGTTTTCAAAGCGAAAATCGTCCAGGCGTTCTATTAATTCATTATCAGCAACAAAGATTATTTTAGGTTTTTCGGTCGGCATGTGATTTCAATAACAGAAATGTTAGGAAAATGCAAAAAAACATATTGACAAGCATCCCCTTTGTAACTTATTAAAGGTATGAACCTTATTAACCCAAAACCATAGCAATGAAAAATCAATTTAATAAAAATATCGCGCTTGAAGATAGCCATAATCGTGAGGTTGTGTCCGGTTGCTATGACTGTGGGAAGTCTTCAGGCG
The DNA here is from genome assembly GCA_001751005.1 of Desulfobacterales bacterium S5133MH16. Lineage (GTDB taxonomy): Bacteria > Desulfobacterota > Desulfobacteria > Desulfobacterales > UBA11574 > S5133MH16. The sequence continues at coordinate 62 of MAXL01000122.1, read as the reverse complement.
CTTTTGTTTTGAAAAGGGGGCTATATGCTCTTTGACAATTTACGAGCCTCTTAAAATTCTCT
>MAXL01000121.1 GCA_001751005.1 Desulfobacterales bacterium S5133MH16 | reverse complement strand
GAACCCCTTGATGAGCCTCCTCAGAGGCTTAAAACGGCCCTAAAGAAAAAACAAATACCGGACGACGTGTTTCTGGCTATAAAACATGGAGAAACCCTTATTTTCTAAAATTTGGAGTGGTTAACTTTGTTAGGGGCAACATCTCAATAAATTATGGAGGCGGGTCAATAGGATCATTTCATTCACCAAAACTTATTGAGAAGTTAAGAATAAGAAAGATAACTATCTGAACTTATTAGAAGTGATTTGGTCGGGACGACTAGCTTTGAACCAGCGACCCCAGTGTCCCGAAGACGGTAGCCCATTTATATCTAACTGAATTAATATATAAAAAGACTGGTAAAAATTGCTAATACAATTGTATTAATAAGGGTGTGTTTTATTGATATTTTAATTGCGATATGGGATTTTCGATAATATTACAACAAAAAAAATAAATTGAATTAGCTGTCCCGATCTATCCTTGAGAGTTCGATATCACAACCTCTGAACCCATTTACAAGATGCTGGATATATAGCAGTAAACACAGGTTTGCCAACAATGCATTTTGAGCATCATTTTCCGTCTAAAACTTGACGGACTCTTATAGCCAAATCACGCTTATCGTGTGGTTTGTCAAGGTATCCGGCAGCACCTATTTCTTTTGCTTTTTCTCCGTTGATCTTTTCGCTAAATCCCGTGCAGAGGATAATTGGAATGTCCGGTCGTATATTCAGGATTTCTCTTGTCAGTTTGTCACCGGTCATTTTGGGCATCGTCATGTCCGTGATGATCAAATCGAACTGATCAGGCTGCGAGCGAAGTAGCTCTAAAGCCTCTACAGGATTCATTCTGGTTTCAACCTGATAACCCAATCGCTCCAGTCTAGTCCGTCCAACATAAACCATTGATTCCTCATCATCAACAAACAGTATCCTTTCATTCCCCATGGGAAGTTCTTCAACAGTTTCAGTTTCTATCACTGCTTCTGCTTCAATTACAGGAAAATAAATATGAAAAGTGGTCCCTTTCCCAAGTTTGCTTTCAACTGAAATCGTACCCCCATGGCTTTTGACAATACCGTGAACAACAGGCAACCCCATACCTGTGCCTTTTCCAACTTCTTTTGTCGTAAAATAAGGATCAAAAATACGGTCAATATCTCCCTGGGAAATGCCATGCCCTGTGTCGCTTACTGTCAGGTTGACATATTGTCCTGAGTTTAAATCAGAATATTGAGTTGCAGTATCTTCATCAAGTTCTATATTCTTAAGGCTGATCTCAAGAATCCCTCCGTCTGGCATGGCATGGTCCGCATTGGTGCAAAGATTTATAAGAACCTGATTGATTTGCGTGGGGTCTGCCAGAATTTTATCAACATTTTTCGTAATATTCTGGCGAATTTCAATGCTTGTGGGAATAGATGACCGCAGCAACTTGAGTGATTCTTTGATAATGGGGATGATATTTGTCGGTTTTTTCTCCAGCTTTGTTTTACGTGCGAAACTAAGAAGCTGATGTACAACATCTTTTGCCAGAAGACTGGCTGATCGGATCTTTTGAAGATTGAACCTGGCCAGATCCCATTCCGGAACATCATCTATTGCCAGTTCAGTATTGCCAAGAATAATTCCAAGAATATTATTGAAATCATGAGCGATTCCACCAGCTAATGTGCCAATGGCTTCCATTTTATGGGCTTGTTGGAGTTGGGCTTCAAGTTTCTTTTTTTCTTCCTCTGCCAGTTTGCGATCTGTAATGTCTCGAAGAGTTACCTGTATCCATGCCTTCTCCCCTTTGTGTTTTATCAAGCGAGGATTGGCTTCCATAAAAAAATAACTTTTATCCTTGTTCATAATGGTCAGCTCAGATGGCGGACGTTTTGTGCCTGTAATAACAAGTGCAAACTCCTTTAATGCTTTTGGAATGGATTGCTTTGCCAAGACGCCAATCTTGGTAAAATGTTTACCGATAACCTCCTCTGCTGATAATCCGCTTATACGTTCAGCCGCTGGATTGAAAGATAGTAAATTACCTGTATTTGCCAGTGAAATAATAGCATCTGGAGATTCTTGAACCAGAGCGGAATACTTGTGTTCACTTTCCCGCACCGCCTCTTCCGCCTGCTTTAGTTCGGTAATTTCCAGTGTAACTTCAATCCCACCCACAATATCGCCATTTCTATCTCTCAATGGATAGCCCCGGATGAACCAGTATCTCCCATCAGGAGTGGTCTTTTCTATCACTTGAGGTTGGCCCATTTCCATAGCTTTTATAACTGGACAATCTGAGCATGGATCGCTACGCTTCGGCCATATCTCATAACAATAGTGCCCTACTATTTCTTCATATGGAAGATTCGCTGATTCACAGGCAGCACGGTTGGCCCATAAAATCCTCATTTCAGTGTCTTGATGTATAACATGTTCCATAAGGCTATTGAGAATTGCTTCTTTTTCCTGATCCGACGCCAGGAATATCTTCGATGTCCTCCTGCGCTCATCAGCTACTTTCTCAAGTTCCTTAACCCTTTTTTCCAATTCCTCATAGGTTGGTTTTTTAGGCATTTTTCTCACCTAACCATTGGGCATTAAATTTATCTAATTGGATTGAAAATTGCTTGCCACAGTGTTCAGTTTAAACAAGCCACATTTCACTGCTGAATACAAATGATAGTCCGAATCTGCTGTTGCGTTATCTTGCCAAAGTCCAACCTGAAGGCAATTCATGCCTATTACATATACCATAAAAATGAAAAGAGCAAACCCTCTGAATTGGATTTGCCCTAATGAAAAACGATATCGCACGAATTTTATGGACATGATATGTGCATCTTTATAGCAG
>MAXL01000120.1 GCA_001751005.1 Desulfobacterales bacterium S5133MH16 | reverse complement strand
GGACGTAATATGTGGCTTGCGTTTCCATCACTTTTTAATTTTGGGGGTGTATCAAAAGTTCCAACGAAATTCAAACCAACGTGTCATATCTTCTATGGTTTGCGGGTTATCGATATAAACGATGATCTGCCTAAGTGGTCCGGTCACAAAAATCATTCGGAACTTATAGGGAATTGAAAAAGTGTGATTGGGATCAAACCTTGATTCTTGATTAAAAGAGTTTAGGATTTACTTGACTTGACTATTAACATCTACCATAGCGTACCAGTTCCTCTCGAAATAGGGAAAGACTTCATCCAAACCTTGCCGGTGGCATTGATCTTTAATTTTGCTTAAATAAATTGAAATTTCTTCGGAAAAAAGAACATGAAAGGATACACCAAATCACAAAAAAAGAAATTACGAGAACTGGCCGGCATTGCCAACGAGCGAGAGCTTGATCAGGAAATGGAAAAACTTTATCATCATTTCGAAAACTGGCGAAATGAGAAGATAAGCTGTTTTGAACTCAGTGAATTGATTCACAAGTTTCACCAGGGGCCTTCCAGAGAAATTTGGAAAATATATACCTATTCCGATCCGGATATGGCGGTTTCCAGGGCCATTGCATTCGGTCTTTTGAAAAAGGAAGAGATTCCTGAAAACTTACTGGATATCCTGGATTTGAAGATTGGGTTTTTCACCGATGCTGATTAACCCTTTATATTTCATAAAAACACAATCTTTTGAAAGGTAAAAAATGGCACGGAAACGCAAGCAGGCCGATCCGTTTGAAGCGTTAACTTGGAACGATCTGACCGACTGGGCCGGAAGCAAAATTGTATCCCGGGGGAAAAATTATCAGCGAAACGGCTATGTGAAAGATCTCGCACGCACACCAGATGGCAACCTGGTCGCTTGGGTGGACGGTACGGAGCGGTATGCTACCCGGGTGTTTTTCGAAGATGATGACCTTGAATCCATATGTAGCTGTCCGTATTGGGACACATGTAAGCACGCCGTGGCCGTGGTGATCGAGTACCTGAAGCGAGTCGAAAACAACCGACGCGTTCCCAAAGCAAAAAAGGGTGACGATCGCCTGGAACTATTGGAAGATGAAAACCTGGATGATGAACCGAATGATGATGAAAACGCCATGTCCGAAGATATGCGACAGGATATCGACGGTTTTCTAAAGAACAAGACCAAAGCCCAGCTCATCGACCTGATCCATGAGCTTACAGAGCAGTACCCGGAAATGGCAAGGGATCTATCCGACCGCAAACAACTGGTCTCCGGCAACACTAAAACACTGGTGGCACGTTTGCGTAGGGAGATTCGTGACATTGGCGATGAGCCCGGCTGGCAGAATTACTGGCAGGGCCAAGGTTTTACTCCCGACTATTCCGGGATTCGCAAGAAGCTCGAGACGCTGATCAAAACAGGGCACGCCGACGAGGTGCTGACCCTGGGCCGGGAACTGATAAGGACCGGCACCCGTCAGGTGGAAGAAAGCCACGACCAAGGCGAAACCGCCATGGAGATTGCCGACTGCATGCCGGTGATCGTCGGGGCATTGGACCGATCTTCCCTTGATGCTGCAGAGAAACTTCTTTGGGCGCTGGATTCTGTGCTCGAGGATCAGTTCGAGGTGTGCGAAGCCTTTGCGGAATACCTTTGCCGGCGGCATTCCAAATCAGCCTGGCACACGCTTGCAGACCGCCTGCTTGGGCGTTTGAAGGGGCTTAAAGGTACCAAGGGCGCCGATAATTTCAGCCGAAACTACGAACGTGACCGGCTCAGCGACTGGACCATCCATGCCATGGAGCGAGCCGGCCGAAAGGACGAGATCATCCCTTTGTGCGAAGCCGAGGCCCGTAAAACGGGAAGTTTTGACCGTTTGGTCAAGCGGCTGATTTCAGCTAAACGTTATGAAGACGCTGGGCGATGGATTCAAGAGGGGATTCGAGCCACTGAGAAAAAATGGCCGGGCATCGCCGCCAGCCTGCGGGATAAACTGCGGGAAATCCGCACTCTCGAAAAGAACTGGCCTGCGGTGGCGGCGATTCAGGCCGAAGAATTCGTTCGTCGTCCCTCGCGGCAGGATTTTATAGACTGCCAGAAAGCCTGCGGTAAAGCCAAGGTCTGGCCCAAAGTGCGCGAATCTCTATTGCGCTACCTCGAAAAAGGTAAGCTTCCCTGGAAGGAGAAGGGCTGGGCCCTTCCGGAGTCCGGCCTGGACCGGCCTGATGCGGATCAGCGTAATCGATTTCCCTTGATTGACGATCTGATTGACATCGCTATTCTTGAGAAAAAGCCGGACCAGGTGCTGAAATGGTACGATCAGCGTCCTAAAGGCCGTTTTGGGTGGTACGGGATTGATGAAGACGCCATCGCCACCGCCGTTCAAGCCCACGCTCCGAATCGGGCGGTGGCTATCTGGAAGAACAAGGCGGAACGACAGATTGCGCAGGTCAAGCCCAGCGCATACCAGGAGGCGGCCAAGTACCTGCGAAAAGCCGCCAAGGTTATGCGTCGGGGAAAAAAATCCGCAGAATGGGAAAGCTATTTGAAAAAGTTGAGGGAACAGCACCTCCGCAAACGACGTCTGATAGAGATTCTGGATGGCTTGGACGAAAAACCTATCGTGAAAAAAAGGCGCTGACAATCAGCAATTGGGTTCAAACCTTGATCTTTGATTATCAGCCTTCGCTGTAGGCTACGGTCTGACAAGAAAGAAGTATAAAATACGGCAAGCAACTTAAGAGCAGGGAGATAGAATGCCTCTTGATCAATACATCAGAAGCTTTTCCCACCTGCTGACATACAAAGACCGCAAGAAGTGGTCTTCACTGACCATCTATCAGGCGCCTCACAAACCCTTTCTCTTGCTGTCCATTATGGATTTGATTGCACAAGAATCAATCACCGAAAACTTTAAGGAGTTGCAGTACCAGGATTACCAAGGAGAGGTGATGCAGGGATGTATGGGACGTGCTGAAAGCTTGTACCCTCAAGGAGTATCCAGTTGAAAGCGTTCCGCTGTTCAAGGGCCTTCCTTTCCTACTTTCCTGAGAGTTAGAATATGGCCGCTGGCATAGCTATGAAAATGGAATAACTTTTCGTAGAGTGTATTTTGAAGACGAAATCCTATCATGGTGATCTCTTTGATGATGTCCTCTATATCCATGTCAGCCAGAGACCACATGGGAGAATCGGATTTATAATGCTTTGGGTAAACGGAAAGTAAACCATCATTCTTGAGTATCCGGTGCAGTTCAGCATACACTTTATTTCTTTCTCTTTCCTGTAAATAGTGCAGAACATCATATAGCAAAGCAACGTCTGCTATCCCTTTTTCGAGTCCTAAAGATAAATCCTTGGGTACTAGTAGGGGGACAATATTTCCAAAAAGACCTTTTACAGCCTTTTTTTTAATTTTTCGAATAACCTCTTCATCATTATCCAGCGCATACACCCGGCCCTCGGCCTGCACGACTCTGGCCGCAGGAATCGTGTAATGCCCGTGACCACAGCCGAAATCAACCACTGTGTATCCTTTTCTTATTCCAATCTTCTCAATAAATTCAGGACCGTCAATGCTTAGCCATCTTTTTTCAGCATCCATGAGCAAAAAGTAAAAAACTTATTTTGATTCCGGTTGCCGGTTACTGGTTTCCGGATGCTCGATAGCCTCTCGGGCTGGATAAGTCAGCGTTATACATCAATTGAGCAGTCGATCAACCACCCGAACAGTGTTTAAATGAATTTCCACCGTATCGTTGATATTGGGGGCATAACCTCCTCCCAGAACAACAGCGATGGGAATTCCCCGATCAGCACATAGCCTCAGGACGTAAGCATCGCGATCCATCAGACCCTGCTTGGTAAGTAAAAAGCCGCCTAGACGATCCTCTTTAAACGGGTCTGCTCCGGCCAGGTAAATAACAAGGTCGGGACGATGCTTTTTTATCAGGTCCGGCAGTACCTTGAGTTGCTCCAGATAGTTCTCATCGTCCACCCGCATGCTCCCGGGAAGACTGATATCGTAATTGCTGTATGCTTTCTGATATGGATAAAGGTCGTCTTGGTGAATACTGAAGGTAAAGACCGTATCGTCCCCTTGAAATATAGTGGCGGTCCCGTTTCCCTGGTGCACATCACAATCGATAACCATTGCCCGATTGATGAAACGTTCCACCTGAAGCTTCCGAATCGCCACCGCCATATCGTTCAAATGGCAAAAACCTTCCTCATGACCGGCAAATGCGTGATGAAAACCTCCACAGAGATTCATTCCTATGCCTTGCTCTAAAGCAATTTTACACGCCAGGTAAGTACCCCCGCAGGCAATCTTTAACTTCTTTAATATATACCAGCTGATCGGGTTTTCACCGTTGATAAAACCCATCGGAGTAAATGCCAAAAGATAAAGACGTAAAAGATAGCCGCGGCTATGAACCAATGCCAGATCCTGATCGCCAAAGTGGGCAGGGATGATAAAATCGTCTTGTGTTAAAATCTTTTCTTCAAGGGCTCTGTTGTAAATTAAAAAGTATTTCTTGACCGGGAAAAAATGCCACCAGAAACGGACGCGATATTCGGAGCTCCAGACAAAATTAGCCGTGGTCGGGTCTTCCCGGACAGCAATTCTTGTTGCCAACGGAGACTTGGGAACTTCAACTTTAGGAGGCGGCCAGAACTTTCCGGCCACCAATACAATCCAATAGACCAGCAGCAATGATCCCAGCCATATCCGCCAATTTCCACCTTCGACCACAAGAAGGTAGATAATGGTGAAAAAGAGTATGATTTCAGCAATGGTAATAGGAAGCCTGGTATGGCAGAGGAGCTCTTCATGGCTGTATATCATGGCCGAATGCCTTTCGATTAATGATAATGCCGTGGTTCTTCCCGAATGACATGATTTCGCCGGGATCAAATCCTTGGGGCTAATCTGACCCTGCAGAAAAAACATCGGTGGTCAGGTAACAGTTAAATAGTCTTCGAATTATAATGGAAGGCGGTTTGTGTGTCAAATGTGAACGGGGTCAAAGGTTGAATTGTAAATTAAAGGGTATCCTATGGTAAGTTGTTGACATTTGAAGTTTATTTCACAGGGATCTTGGGCCTGCCGTCCACATTTATGGGAAGG
>MAXL01000119.1 GCA_001751005.1 Desulfobacterales bacterium S5133MH16 | reverse complement strand
GTTTTATTGGTTTTATTGGTTTTATGGGTTATGCAAATCCGTCCGTCCTATTTAACTTAACAACGTCTTCTTTGCTTCTTCACGTCCGCTTTCGGTCAAAAAAGACTTTTCGATGATCCTGGTCAGTCTGTCATTATCCATAGGGCTTTCTTTATGTTTCTCCTCAAGATTAGTAATTAGATCCGCATCGTACAGCACTTTAAAATTAAGCGTTTCTTCAGCTCGGGGATGATGGTGATGGCCGATAATATCGCACACCTCTTCTATCAGCTTGTCATTGGCGCCAAGGCTTTCCATAATGGATCTTGCAATGGGCGGCCCTTCCTGTTCCTGGTATTTTGCAGCGGTGCTGTTATACTTTTTTTCCGCTTTATGGATACCGATGTCATGCAAATACGCGGAGGCCAGTATCACCGCAAGGTTTCCCCTTTCTTTTTTGCCGATCCGTTCAGCATGACGCGCTACCCGGGTCGCATGGCCTATGCGCTTAAAATCACTTTTAAAATACCGCTTCATTTCTATGGCAATACGATCTTTTAAAAGATCTTCCTTTTGGGCTAAAAGTTCCGGCGGCAGAGTTCCAATGCACTCTTCGGCAAACTGGCAGTATGCCGCACAGCCAAAATCCATTTTTGGATTTGCGAACTTGTGACCGCATTCATCACATTTGCGGATTGTATCGTCTTTGAAGAACTCAACGTTATGGTCGCATTTCGGACATTTTGCTTTAAAAATGGCTCCTGGTTTCCAGTATCTGCTGTCCTGTCCCGGGCATTTCATTATTTTTCTCCTTTTATTAAGATCTTAATTGACAGGATCTAAAGGACTCACAAAATTTAGGTATTATATCCTGATCATCCTAAAATCCTGTCTATATAATAAAGCAGGTTTTTGGAATTTTAAAGTTTTTCCTGATTTTTAGTATATTTTACACGATAAACACATGCACTGCCTTGACTTATGTCAAAAATAGGTGATAATTTTAATAAAAAGAGAAAAATAATGAAAAAAATTCTGGATATTATCTCACAGGCGCCGCTTTTCAACGGTCTTTCCCAAGAACAATTGGGCCAAATCAGACAAATAGCCATAGACAAGTTTTATGATAAGGGTAAAACGGTTTTTATGGAAAGCGATGATTGTAATGGATTTTATATTGTTGTGGCCGGCAAAGTAAAAATCTATAAAGTTTCATTCGAAGGTAAAGAACATATTCTTCATATTTATGGGCCGGGCAATCCGTTTGGTGAAGTTCCGGTTTTTTCCGGGCGAAAATTTCCTGCAAACGCCGAAACCCTTCTCAGAAGCCACCTTCTGTTTATCCCAAGGCCTGCTTTTGTTGACCTTATCTCCGAAAATCCCTCACTTTCCCTGAATATGCTTGCGGTTCTTTCCATGCGCCTGCGCCAATTCACCGTCCAGATAGAAAATCTTTCCTTAAAAGAGGTTCCTGCCCGCCTTGCGTCCTATCTGGTTTATCTTGCCGATGAACAAGCCACCGGGGACTTTGTTTTCCTGACAATTTCAAAAGGACAACTGGCCAGTCTTCTGGGAACCATTCCGGAGACCCTGTCGCGTATTTTAGCGAAGATGAATAAACAAAATTTGATTCAAGTAGAGGGTCGGAATATAAAGCTTTTGAATCGAAACGGTTTGGAAGAACTTGCACAGCACGGGAAATTACAGTAATCAGCTTAACCAGAATGTTTTAGTGTCCCTCGTGCCTGCCTGGGGATGGTGACAGATTTATCTGAATAACCCACCATAATACTTTTCGAGGTTTTTAAAATCTGAGAATTTGAATATTTCGGCTCCGAGCCCATCGGCAATGTTATTTAGACACACAAGCAGTGTAGATCCTATGGTTGAATTTATATCTTTTAACATTTTATCGTCCAACTATTTAATTCCCAGTTTCAATCTTCAATTTCAAGGGCCGATTCCAGCAGGGCATCGATTTTTGCCACTACCTGGTCATCTGTCCAGTGCTTTAACATAATCGCATTTGCAGGACATTCTGAAGCACAAATACCGCATCCCATGCATGCCGACGGAGGAATCTGGGATACACCCTCTGCATTAATAAACGGTGCACCATAAGGGCATACTCTGACGCAAACAAGGCAGGCTGCACAGATATCGGGCTGCACTACAGCTACTGCTGCTGAAGTCGTCAGCTTCTCTTTACAGATGATTTTCATGGCCTGTTGTCCGGCACTTTTGGCCATTGTTACGGTTTCTTCAATAAACCTGGGACTATGGGCCAACCCTGCCAGGAAAACACCGGAAGTGGCGAATTCAACCGGTTTTAATTTTACATGGGCTTCCAGGAAAAAACCCTTATCAGTAGTAGAAAGTTTGAGTAGACGGGCTATCTGTTTTGCACCTTCATCAGGTCGAATCCCGGAACTTAAAACCACCAGGTCGGGCTCAACACGAAAGTTTTGATGCGAGCTTCGATCCGTAAAATCGACGATCATTTTGCCGCTTTCAACATAAACTTCCGGCTTATCTTCGGGAATATACCTGAAAAAGAGAACACCTTTTTGTCTTGCTTTTAAGTAATAAAGTTCTTTGAATCCAAAGGTTCTTAAATCTCGATACAAAACAACGATCTGAGCACCGGGATTCATCTCTTTCAACTTAATACTGTTTTTCACGGCCGCAGCGCAACATACTCTGCTGCAATAGGGAAAGTCAGGTTCCCGTGATCCAACGCACTGAATCATCACAATCCTTTTTAGCCGGCGTGTCCAGGACGGATCTTCCATAAGTCGTTTTGCAAACTCGACCTGGGTGAGGATTCGTTCATCCTGTGCGTAAAGATATTCGGTCGGCTTATACGGTTGGCCGCCGGTGGCTGCAATTACCGTCCCATACTGAATTTTTATTGATTCACCTTCTTTTTCAACGGTTCCATTAAATGCTCCCAAATGTCCGGCATGAGATATGAGTCTGCTTTTTAAATAAACCGAAATCTTCGGATGATGGGTGACCCTTTCTGTTAGATAACGGATCAAGCTTGCGGGAGAGTTTCCTTCTAATGTAAATTTTAGATTCCTGGCAAAACCACCCAGCTGATCGCTTTTTTCCACAAGGTGCACGTGAAATCCCTGGTCTGCGATTGTTAAAGCTGCGGTCATGCCTGCCACACCACCCCCGATGACCAGCCCTTTGTTTACTACCCGGTATGAACTTTCATAAAGCGGTTCCAGTTGCACCGCCCGTGACACACTTGCTCGAATAAGCTCTTTCGATTTTTCGGTGGCTTTTTCAGGTTCATTTCCATGAACCCAGGAGCACTGATCCCTGATACTTGCCATCTCGAACAAATACGGGTTCAAACCCGCTTCTCTTAGTGTATCCTGAAACAGAGGTTCATGAGTCTTGGGAGAACATGCAGCCACTACCACCCGGTTAAGACGCTGTTCTTTAATCAGTTCGACAATGGTCTGTTGGGTTTCCGTGGAGCAGGTGAACATAAAATCGGTGGCAAAAATCACATGCGGAAGGGTTTTTACGTAATCGAGCACTTTCTGTATATCTACAACACCTGCGATATTGGTTCCGCAATGGCAAACCAGCACTCCCACGCGGGCTGTTGTTTCTATGGGCTTTTCATCCGGAATTTTATCAATTACAATTTCAGTATTTCTTGCAGCACTGAGTAATATGGAAGCCTCGGCTGCGGCCGCACCGGCCTGTATTACTGTTTCGGGAATATCTTTGGGAGCTTCAATGCCGCCGCACACAAAGACGCCGGGCCGGGAAGTGGCTACAGGTTCATCAAATTCGGTAGCTAAAAACCCGTAAGGGTTCATTACAAGCCCTAGCTGCTTAGAGAGGTCGATAAAGCCATCTGATGGTTTGAAACCGCTCGACAAAACAATCAGGTCGTACTCTTCTTCCTTTTTCCGATTTAAATGATGATCAAATGTCTCGATGATTAGATTTTCATTTTCAGGATTCAGGTAAACCTGGGAAATCATGGATCGTCTGTATTGCACACCGTGCCGGAAGCGGGCGCGATCGATGTACTCGTCAAATCCTTTGCCGTGGGCACGGATATCCATGAAATAAATGGTCGCTTCGGTATCCGGTTCATGGCTGCGTGTTAATACTGCCTGCTTTGCGGCGTGCATACAGCATACCGAAGAACAAAAGGGTCTGTTTCGGGCCGGGTCACGTGACATGACACATTGAATCCAGGCGACTTTCCGTGGAACTTTCTCATCTGACGGTCGCCTGAGATGCCCGTCATAGGGTCCTGTTGCAGACAGCATCCGTTCATATTGCAGGGACGTTACAACGTTCCGATATCTTCCGTAACCGAATTCTCCCTCCTCAACCGTTAAAGCCGGTACGAAACCGGTTGATATTACAACCGCACCGGCTTCGATTCGTATGATTTCAGGTTTTTGGTCGAATTCAACGGCCTGGGCAGGACAGATCTTTTTGCAGATTCCACATTTCCCTTTGGTTAAATAAAGGCAATTTTCTGCATCCAGTGCATATTTTAACGGGACAGCCTGTGGAAATGTGAGAAAAGCAGCCTTGCGAATTCCCAGTTCCCCGTTAAACGGATCGGGTACTTTTTGAGGGCATTTTTCAGCACATTTTCCGCATGAGATGCATTTTTCCTCATTGATATATCTGGGCTGTTTTTCAACCCGTGCTGTAAATCTCCCGGGACCTCCATTTAGCTCTAAGATACGGCTTAAAGGAAGAATCTCGATATTTGCATGGCCGGCCACCTGCACCAGTTTAGGAGAAAACATGCAGGTTGAACAATCATTAGTGGGGAAGGTCTTGTCCAGACGTGCCATTGTCCCACCCAGAGTATGTGATTTTTCAATAAGATAGACATAAAAACCGGTGTCCGCCAGATCCAGGGCACACTGGATGCCGCCAATGCCTCCGCCCACAACGATAGCTTTACCCACCGGACTGCTAAGATAAGATTCCATAATTACGACAATAACCCTTTTGCCCTTAAAAGTGGAACAGGATCCGTAAAATGCATTTTAAACCATTTTGGATCTCCATGCTCTTCAAAACTCAAACGGAGCAATTCCGTGAAATAAAACACCGGCGTGTGTCGCTTAGACCGATCTTTTTGGATCATATCAAGATTGGACTGGCACAAAGGGCATGAAACCACAATGGCTTCCGCACCCGACTGCCGTGCTTTCTGCAAAATCCTTTTTGTAAGAGATTCTCCTATTTCCCTTCGGGCTATACCGATGCTTGCGCCGCAACACGTTGCCTTATAAGACCAGTCTATCACCTGGGCGCCCGCTGCTGCTGCGATGCGATCCATGGTTTGGGGGTTCTCATAATCCGTATAACCGGTGATTTTTGGAGGGCGAACCATCTGACACCCATAATAGCAAACTACTCTAAGTCCGTTTAAAGGTCTCAAGATACGTTCTTTTATCGATTTTATCATGGGCGGTTCAGCCAGAAACCTTGTCATATCATGAACACGGATATCTCCGGTAACAGGCCATGGAATGTCAAAAACTTTTTTCTTGATCATATTCTGGGAAAACCGGAGACGGTTAAAACACATGGCACACGGAGAAACAATGTCGAGTTCCATCTTCTCTGCGGCGGCCAGATTCCTTGCAGGCAGAACCACAGACATCGCCTGATTCAGGCTGTGGGCAGCCGTTGCCCCGCAACAGGACCAATCTTCTATTTCAACCAAATCAATGCTCAGGTTTTTAAAGACCGCATCGATGGACCGGGCATAGTCGTTGGCCATCCCTTCCAAAGAACATCCTGGATAAAAAGATAATCTCATTAAACGATCTCTCCGCGTGTTTGACTATAGACTTTTTTAATTTCCTTGATCGCCCTGGACTTGGGCGTGAATAATTTTAGCCTCCCTTTGCGCAACAGAGTCATGCCCAGAAGAAGATCTTCTATTAAAATTCCTTGTTTTACTCTTTCTTTCAGAATATCCGGCTTCGAATAATAGGCGTTCATCAACCGGAATTCATTGACCTTGCCGGACTTTTGAAGCACTTCCAGAAATGTTTGATGAAATACGGCAAGGCTCTTTTCTTTCGGTGTTATGGACGAATGTGCCGCCATGTTCCGCAAATGGTTGATGATTTCCGCAACGTCTACTTCATTAGGGCAATACGTCGTACACATTTCACATGACAAACACATCCAAATGGTTGATGATTTTAGCAAGTCTTCCCGCCATCCCAATTGAACATAACGGATCGCCTGATGAGGTTTAATATCCATAAAATGGCTGACGGGGCAGGCATTGGTGCAGCGTTCGCATTGATAACATGCCGAAATATTCACACCTGTTTCACCCTGCATTCTGTTAAGAAAGTAATCTCCTCTGTCCCCGATCAACTTTCTTTCTTCGCCCGAGTCGTGTTCATGTGCTTGATCCGGATTCGAGATAATATTTTGCATGATTTTACCTTGTATGAACACATCGTAATAGTTGAGTTTGTTGAAATAAATCGATTTCAAACAAGCGGTAATATTCTCAAAAATTTATAAATTTATAAAACATTATTTGTACGGAATATTAGGGCGGTTTCCCGAAAAATTATTTTATTTGCAGAAAACCGCCATCTGTTAAAAACCGGGGCAGTTTACTTGCCGCTCATCATGGCCTCGATATCCGCCTCTACGGTGTCGATCAGTTTGATATCAAATTTTTCCACCAGAACCTTTGCGACATTTGGTGACAGGAATGCCGGCAGAGTGGGCCCCAGACGGATACCTTTGATGCCCAGAGAAAGCAGCGCCAATAGAACAGC
>MAXL01000118.1 GCA_001751005.1 Desulfobacterales bacterium S5133MH16 | reverse complement strand
CTTGCGGAGAAAAAACGAGAGCAATTGATGAATGAAATAAACTCTCAATATGGTTCCAAAATTTGGGACACTATTCTGAATATGCCGTTTACCAGGGAAAGAAAAAGTAAAATTGAATTGGTCCTTTACAGTGAACTTATCCCGGATTTATACATGTCCGGCCTGGTGCCGCAGCTCTATCTTTCCGCGGTGCAGTCCACCAAACACTGCCTGGAAGGCGGCATGGATGAATCGGTGATCTATTCCTTTTCCATTATGGGTCTTTATCTGGGTGAGCAGGGAAAATTCGAGCAGGCCTTTCGATATGAAGACCTGGCCCGTGATCTATGCGAAAAGCATCCGAATACCTTTGGCGCCACCAGGGGGATGAATGGTGTTGTCTGGTGCAATATGCACTCAAGGAGTCATCCCGAAGAAGTGGTTGACTATTGTCTGAAAGCGATCCAGTGCGGGAAAAACTGCGGTGATTTATATAATGCGGGACTTTCTTACGGACCCCTGATGTGGAACCTTCAGGTGCAGGGGGCCGATCTGTCGGCTGTTGAGGAGTATGCAGAGGAATGTTTTAAATTTTCCAAGAGATATCATTTGTCCTTTTCCGTTGCTTTGGCCGAGGCGATGCGTGCCGGATGGATTGAGCCCATGAAAACAAATCGCCAACCCGTCAACATGGAGGAGAAGATCAGGAAATGGAATGAGAATAATCATATTTCCGCTGCAGGGAGCTATTATGTTCACATGGCTTTGGCCCACTACTATTTTGGAGAGCATGAAAAGGCTACGCAATATTTACTTGAAGTCAATCGTTATCTGGGGGGGCTTACCGATAATGTCCTGAAAAGGCAGTGGCATGTTTTTCTGGTGCTGAACGCTATCAGTCTATATGAAAAAAGAAACACCCACAAAAGCAAACAAGACTTATTAAATTACATTCAACCGATCATAAAAAAGGTCGAAACATGGGCCCGATTGGGGCCGTTGCTAAAACCCTATCTGGCTTTTATTTATGCGGAGACGTATAGAATCACAGGAGAGTTTAAAACGACCAGAAGTTTCTACCTTGACGCTATAGCGCTTGCCGATCAACAGCAATACACCCTGCTGGAAGGTCATCTTAATGAATGTATGGGAAAACTTTTCATGGACGCCGGCATGGGTACGGCGCGAGTCTATTTTGCCGAAGCGGCGCGTTTGTATAAAAAATGCAATGCAAACCGTAAAGAGATCTTGCTTATAGAGAACTACCCGGACTATTTTCAGGAAGAAATCCCTGCCCACATACCGGTTGAAGTAGAACCCGCCGGATACACACTGCCATCTCTGGATGTTGACTACCTGATGAAGTCTTCCCTTGCTATTTCAGCCGAGATCAATCCTGAAGTCCTGCTGAAAAAAATCATGAACGTGGTCATCGAGGCCTCCGGGGCCCAGCATGGGTATCTCCTGATCGAAGAGGATGGCAGCTTAATTGTCCGTGCTGAAAGTCACATCATGGAAAAAAAAATGGTGCGGACTGTAAAATATAAACTTAAACACGCAAAAAATCTTTGTAAGGCGATCGTTCGCTATGTACGTCGTATCAGAAAAAATGTAATCCTGAACAATGCTTCAAAAAAAGGTGAGTTTAAGGACAATCCGGAGGTTCAGGCCATGCAGCTTCGGTCCGTCCTCTGTCTGCCGTTGATCAAACAATCCAGGCTGATTGGAATTTTATACCTGGAGAACCGGTTATCTGATTCGGTTTTCACGTCGGAAAGAACGGAAGTGACCGAACTTTTGACCTCCCAGGCGGCCATTTCCCTGGAAAACGCCCACCTGCTCTACGAGATGAAACAGGCGGAGCAGGCGCTTCGCGAAAGCGAGGAAAAACTTGCCGGAATTGTCGATTCGGTAACGGATTTCATGGCCATGATTGACGAGGAATTCAATATTGTGTGGGCAAACGATCTCACCGGAGAATTGTTTGATTCGGATTTTATCGGCCGAAAATGCTATGCTGTTTTTTATGGGCAGGATAAGTTTTGCAAAAACTGCGTTGTTAAAAAATGCTTCAAGGACGGCAAGGTTCACAAAACCGAAACAGAACTTGTCGGCGCCGGCGGGCATCGACTGACCTTTTCAAACACAGCGAGCGTGGCCGCGCGATATGAGGACGACAGTCCCAAAATGGTACTGGAACTATTTCACGACATCACCGATCACAGGCGGGCCGAGAATCAACTCAAAGAATCGCTTAAGGAAAAAGAGGTGCTTTTAAAGGAGATTCACCACCGGGTTAAAAACAATTTACAGGTTGTTTCCAGTCTGTTTAATCTTCAGTCCGGTTATGTCAAGGATGAACGTGACCTGGAAATATTCAAGGAAAGCCAGAATCGTGTCAGATCAATGTCGCTTATTCATGAAAAACTCTATCAATCCGAAGACATGGCAAGGGTTGATTTTGCCGGATACACCAGAAACCTCACATCTCATCTGTTACATTCGTATGCACTCTATCCTGCTGATATAACGGTGGATATTGAAGTTTCCGATGTGTTTTTGAGTATTGACCTTGCCATTCCTTGCGGTTTGATTATAAATGAACTTGTTTCAAATTGTCTGAAACATGCTTTTCCCAAGGATACGAAAGGCAACAGAATATGCGTCAAATTATGGTCGGACAAAAAAATTGCCGTAAAGGAAACGCAGGCGGATAACAGATGTACATTTATTGTTGGAGATAACGGCATCGGCCTTGGAAAAGATCTGGACTTCCGGGATACAAAAACATTAGGTTTGCAATTAGTAATGACCCTGGTGAAACAAATTAAGGGCGAGATCGAGGTTAACGGAAGTGGAGGCACGGAATTTAAGATTATTTTCGGCCTTCCGGAAATGTGACACTAGACTCTATAACAATTTAAATAACCTTTGAACCCGGAACGTGGAAAGTTGGTTATAAGCGAGGGAGTCAAAATGGCAAAAGCACGGGTTTTGATCGTTGAAGATGAAGGTATCGTTGCAAAGGACATAAAAAACACGTTGAAAAAACTAGGGTACGATGTCCCCGGCGTTGCCTCTTCCGGAGAGGAAGCTGTCAAAAAGGCAGCGGAAATACATCCGGATTTGGTGCTGATGGATATCGTATTGGAAGGAGATATGGACGGGGTTGAAGCAGCGGAAACAATACGTGATCGCTTCGATATGCCGGTAATATATCTTACGGCATATACGGATGTCAAAACATTGCAGCGGGCAAAGATCACGGAACCTTATGGCTATATACTCAAACCCTTTGAAGAACAAGAATTACATACCAGCATCGAGATGGCCCTTTACAAGCATAAAATGGAAAGAAAAATAAAAGAAAGTGAATTAAAATTCCGCACCCTTTTTGAGAATTGCAGAGATGCAATTTATATAACTACCAGAGAAGGCAGCTTTGTTGATGTCAACCAGTCTTTGCTTGATCTCTTTGATTATACCAAAGAAGAAATGATAGAGCTTAAGGCCGGGGAGATATACGTAAATCCGGATGATAGAGATCGCTATACACGGGAGATCGAACTAAAGGGTTTTATTCATGACCTTGAATTAA
>MAXL01000117.1 GCA_001751005.1 Desulfobacterales bacterium S5133MH16 | reverse complement strand
GTCGGGATCAAATGTTAGAAGGTTATATTGCAGAGGGATACCAGGTACCTGTTCCTTAGACGGAGCACCAAACGTACCTGCCCCAACGATATGTATCCCACGCTTGTCATCATATTTATGAAAGTCTTCGATAGCTTCATGGATATGACCGTGCATACAAATCTGAAACTTGTGAACAGAGAGCAGTTGTAAAAACTCATCGTTCGTCATTTCCTTGCCTGTAACAGGATGATGCCAAACAGCGATTTTCAGCCAATTGTCGTACTTGCCGTCCTGCAATCGGTCAATTGCGCGAGTCAGGGCATCCATATTGATTCCTGCACGCTGACGGAAGTGATGGTCAATTTGCCAGCAGGTGTTGAGAGCCAGGAACAACATTTTATCCTCAGGCCGCTCAATTATCATTGACTGTTCTGCATAGTCAAGCGGATAAACTTTGCCGCTATACACTTTCGATTTTTTAAGTCTCCGATCGTCTTAAAGGTATGTTGAATTACTAGGGTTATTTATATGACAAAATAATACGGTTATTTATACACAATTGATACATAATAGAATGAAGATAAAAAGCAATGTTATACGTGAAATAGTACTAAAAAACAAGGAATAAGATGCCTAATATCACAATTTTAAGCTGGAACATTGGTGGGGTCGGATATCTTCGTACTGTGGGGGCAGAAAGAGTGCCTAAGAGGAACGCGATTAATGATGAATTAAAAAATTGCCTTATCGATAAATATCACCCGGACTTCATTCTTCTCCAAGAAGTTGTTAGATATGAAAACGCTGGAGGAGTGAGAGAAGACATTGTTGATATGGCTAAGATCGGGAGTGGCTACCATTATCACTGGTCTATGGTGATTGATACAGAAAGAAACAATCATCCAGAAAAATGGGGTCCAATAAGAGCTGAAGGTGGATGGGGGAATAACACCTATCTTGCCCAGGGTAGCGCAATTTTGTGGAATGATATTATACCGCATGGCTCCATTTGGGAACACAATAATAATAATTTTTCACATGACAAGTTTTTAGAGCAAGAAGAGGTAAGGTTAGATAATGGCATTTATGCAGGTAATCGAGACACTGAACCTAGAACCGCAACGGTATCGCGCTTCTTAGTTGATAAGCGAGACCTACTCCTAGTTAATCTGCACTTAACCACCTTAAAAGGAGAACGTGAAGGTCTTCCCGAAAGGGATGAGGCGGGTAGCAAGATAAGATTGTGGCAATTAGATATTATCTTAAATGGTATTGTGTCCCGATATAATTTCTGGAGGGAAAATCATAAAAAATTCCAAAATCAACCAAAGCCATTCTGGTTGCTTGCTGGGGATTTTAACGGCACAGAGATTTCCCCGGAAATTCAAAAATTAAAAAGAATGAGGTTTCAAGATGTGTCCCCTATAGAAGATGCAGTTGGTAGTGGCTCAGGCACGAAGCGTATAAGGGGGAAGAAAGGGCGTCCATTACGTTGGATTATATTTTTGCAGGAATTGAGTACTATGCATTTGATCCGCACAAAATGAAAGCAGGAACAAAAAAATTCCCTCCAGAATATAAGGTTAAAACGTCTGATCATTTCCCGGTTGTCGCGACTTTTCCATTAGATGATTGATAAAAAAGAGGGGGGGGGGAGATGACAAATAATCAAAATCGTGATGAAATACCTACGAAACGTACATCGGGTGACGTGGGCCATTTGATAGTTGAGATTTTAGCGGGCTTTATACATGCAGGGGCTCTCCTAAATTATTTGATAACGCCACCTCTCGAAAAAAGGAGAAATGAATGGTTGGATGCTTTAGGAACACGTTTAGTAGAACTTGAAAAGGAAAAAGGCATATCCCTTGAAGATTTGAAAGAAAATGATGAATTTATTGATATTGTAATTCAGGCTACCCAAATAGCTTTGCGTTCAAGCCAGGAAGAAAAAAAGGAAGCTCTACAGAATGCGATACTAAACAATGCCCGCGGGTGTGGTCTTATTTTATCAAAGCAACAAATGTTCATAAGTTATATTGACACCTTTACCGTTTGGCACATAAAACTCCTAGAGTTGTTTAGCAATCCAGTTCAATTAAAAAAAATAGCAGATTATTTATTCCCGCATGGAAAACCGGGTGAACTACCCCTCATTCTTGAAGAAGCTTTCACTGAAATGAGAGGTGAACGTGACTTCTATGACCAATTTTGGAAGGATTTGTATTCTCGCGGATTAGTAAATATTGAAGACTTGCATATCAATAGGACAGGTTCAGGACTCACGATGAGCAGGGCAACATCCATCGGTGAAGATTTTATCACGTATATCACTTCAAAGTAGTATTTAGTATAACACGCCCTTGAACCAAGACTGCCTTTTTCGCCGGTTACTCAAAAGACAACCGGTTAAGTGCGACGTTAGGCACTGATGACTTTGTCCGTGGAGGCACTATCAGAGGGTATTCTTGAGTC
Source organism: Desulfobacterales bacterium S5133MH16 (assembly GCA_001751005.1). Lineage (GTDB taxonomy): Bacteria > Desulfobacterota > Desulfobacteria > Desulfobacterales > UBA11574 > S5133MH16. Next base: position 1,724 of record MAXL01000117.1, on the reverse strand, counting down.
ATAGTCACCGAGTTAAAGTCCTTATCCTGTCGATCCGCGCTCGTACCTGCCCAAATATATATTCGCAGGGATAGGCGAGAACGGGTTCCTGATACTGTAGACATCAACGTGTCGATAAGAAATGCGATCCAAGAAGAGTCGGATTTCGTGATAATTTGCCGCGGTCGGTAGGCAATAACGTCTGAAGGGGTCAGTTCTCCTGGGTCTGCCGTTGAATGTAGGGGGAATAATTTTGCATATCTTTATTTATATACGTGCCAAATAATGAAAAAAGATAAAGAGCAATGCTATGTTTTTATTAGGTATTAAGGATACTTCGAAATTAGGAGGTTTCTAAAGGCTACATAGAAAGGAGGAAATGCAATGCTTAATATTGAACTGAAGGCCAAAGGGTGGCGTAATGTTCCTCATAAAATCGGCTTGTTAAATATCCTAATCGAACAGGCCGAAGCCAAAGGTAACCACTTGGACAGACTAAGGCAGATAAATTTCTCCATGACTTTATTTATTTTTGCGGGGTTAATCGGTTTTGGGCTTAATCAACAAGGTTTAATTTTACGATTATGCGTTATTGTTGTGCTAATATGTTTTATGATCTTCCTTTCAAGATATGACAACCACCTTCATAAAGCCAGTCATGGATGGCGGAAAACTAGAGATAATCTAATTCTCAACCTTTCCGAATTGATAAACGACCCTTACACCATTTTAAATCTTCAAACCTATTGCCCTGAAGGCGAGGAGAAGGCCAGAGATGAAGACTGTGATAATATTCAGAAGCTATGGTTATGAAGACCCGAGGGAAAAAAGGCCCCAGTCAAATGAGAGTTATTTATTATCTTCTTGTTCGAGGGGCAATTATTAGCATCATACTCTGTTATGTAAATGTGACGCCCTAAAACTGAATCATATAACCGCAGGCAAGATTTGAGAAGAACGTTTTTGATGAAGGAGTAAGACCTTGACTTTGCACATTTTGACCTTACCAGCGGTTGAAGTCGGACGTGCAAACTGCTTTGCGGTTTGCACGCAGCTTAGCCACACCATTAGCCCCTGAGGAGTTGCCCGCGGAAGAGACATTCGATGAAGACATTCTTGCGCCATAGTCACCGAGATAAAGCCCTTGTCCGGGCGATCCCGCGCTCGTACCTGCCCAAATATATATCGGCATGGATGGACAGTACGAGCTCCTGATAGTACAGACATCAACATGTTGATAAGAAATGCGCGATCCAAGACGAAACTGATTTCGTGATAATTTGCCTCGGTCGGGAGGCAAAGAAGTCTGAATGGGTCAGGAGAGACGGGGAATGTGTGCTTGAAAGAGAAAAATTCCGTTCAAATAACTCATAATCCTATTCATCTATGTTTTTGGTCCATCCGCTTTCAAATCCCCTATACCCTCAAGATAAATCATCTTAGGATTACCCCCCCCCCCTTCATCTTTCTAATTACTTGATCACATGTGTTTTCTGATATATCCTATCCAAGATGTCCAAAATTGGGTAACAAAAGAATGCATCTCGTGACTTTATTCAAAAAATATCCGCCTATAATACCAGAAAAATAGGAACTCGACACTAATTTAGACGATTGAAACTACCCCTGCACTAGCGAATGCACTCTATTTTTTCCCGAATGGGTTTTGTTATTTTATTATCCCGGTCCTGACGGTTTGTGCTGAAAGAGCGGGAGATAAGTATTTCATCTCCTCACCTTCCCCT
>MAXL01000116.1 GCA_001751005.1 Desulfobacterales bacterium S5133MH16 | reverse complement strand
GCAAATTTTGTAATCATGAGGCGTACTTTTCGTACGTTGAATGATTACGAAATGCAGCACAACGCAGAAGTTGGACTTTTTACGAAACCGTCAATTATGATCAAAAATATAGCCCACTGATCGAAGGCTTTTAAAATAGACCGGTTTTTTTGGATCGTCCTCAAAATACTTCCGAAACCTAACTATAAAATTGTCCACTGTCCGTGTGGCCATACTTCCTGTATATCCCCAGCCAATTCCCAAGAGTTTGCTCCTTGAAATCGGTTTCCCCTTATTGGCGACAAACAGCTTTAAAAGCTTGACCTCCTGTTCAGTGAGACATATTTCTCCGCATTTGCAATAGGCAACAGACAATTCAAAATCGATCCGGTTCCCGCCAAACGTATAGGTCTTTGCCAATGAAGAAGGATCGATTTCATTTGGGTAGCCATTCTTGCGATACCAAGATGCGTGGGTCAAAAGACGTTCTACCCTCAGCAAAAGCTCCTCAAGGTTGAACGGCTTCGCAAGATAATCATCCACGCCGTATGAAAGCCCTTTAATCTTATCATCTGAAGCGCTTTTGGCAGACAATATCAAAATCGGGACCTGTTCATCTTCAAGACGTATGCTTTGAAGTACGGAAAATCCATCGATACCGGGAAGCATTATATCGAGTATGATCAGGTCGGGCTGCCATTTCTTCCATTGATTAAGGCCTGATACCCCGTCCGGAGCTATCATTACATCATACCCTTGAAGCACCATGTTCAGTTTCAGACCTTCGGCGATATGATTCTCATCTTCTATGACCAAAATGCGTTTTTTTTCAATCTTTTTCACAAGCGCCTTCTTTTATCATAATTCTTAAAGTTTAACGGTATCGTAAAAAGTCAAAAATTGACGGAAAAGTAAAAAGCTCCAAATTCAAGGCGCGCAAATCATGAGGAATGAGGCGTACTTATAGTACGCTGCAGTGACGAAAGATTAAGCGCAACTCAGAAGTTGGACTTTTTGCGAAGCCGTCAAGGTTTATAAGGAAGCATCAAAGTAAAAACCGATCCTTTTCCGCGCCCCATGCTTTGAGCAACGACTTTTCCTTTATGAATCCGTGCAATATTTTGCACCAGATGCAACCCGAGTCCGCTCCCCCTGGCTGTCATATCATCCGCCCGGCCTGACTGATAAAATTTCTTGAAAATTTTTTTGATTTCCGTCTTTTCAATTCCGATCCCGTTGTCCTCAAATCGTATATGCAATCTTCGATGATACAACTCAAAGATAATATCTATTCTTGGTTTTTCGGATTCATTATACTTAACGGCATTGGTCATAAGATTCATCAAGAGCATTTCAAATAAAGACAAATTAATTCGATATGCAAAAGAGCGTCCCGAAGAGTTGTGAATATTGATTCTGCAATTGCGAAAAAGCTGGTCATTATCTTTAATAAACTGCTCAACCGTGGCCACAAGATCCGCTTCAACGAACTCCTCACCGTAAATTTTGCTTTCAATTCTGGCGAGATTCAGGATGCGGTTGATATTGTCCGAAAGTCGTCCCACATCCTGAACCATGTAATCAAGATACATTAGCTGCTCATCACGGGTAAGTTCGTATTTTGTGAATGTTTCCAGATAAAGTTTCAACGACGTAACCGGGGTTTTGAGCTCATGGGTAAAATTATTTATAAAATTGTGTTGCAACCGGTAAAGCTGTATTATTTTTTGATTGTACACAAAAATAATAAAAATCCCTACCAGAATGATTCCAACAAGAATCGAAAGAATCAGAATAACTACCCAGGTTTCAGATTTAAGAAACTGACTCGAATCGAGGTTGAATTTTCGCGCAACCTCCTTGAGCCCTGTGCTGACCTCCATGTACCAGTAAATATACAATACAAGGGACATGGCCAACGCCACGATGGAAAAAATAAAGATAAAGATAGGATGAAAAAACCATTTTGTTCGAGTTATTGCCCGTTCCATTGATTAACCAACTGTTTTTTAATGAAAATATTTTGGAGGAAATCGAGTTGCAATTTTCTCAAACTCATAGATACCTTTAAGGATACAATTTCCCCCGGTCAACTTTAAAAAATTATATAACAAATTTATCTACGCTTTGTAAAACTTTTGTAAAACCAAAAAAGACCTCTGTAATTTTTCAATCATCCCTATTATATCAAACCATACATTGAGACCTTTGAAAAATGACCGTTTTCGGTCATACACCTCCAAAAATCAAGGAATAGATTATGAATACTGCATCATCAGTCCATCCACTCGGAACCCGTGCCAAAGTTTTATTATCCAGCGTCTTTGGACCATATGCCCAAAACGACAAATATGGAAGCCGTGAAATCAATCCCATGGAACTTTATCATAACCAGGTCACAAGGGTCCAGGACGGTTTTTCCCTTCGAATGTTTCATCGCAGCTTCGGATTGATGTTAATTCAGGGCAATATCGAAGCCCCCTGCACCCTCCTCGACTTTCCATCCCTGGACCGTTTTGTTCATGAAATCGAGCATCATTCCTACGACATCGTCGGCATCAGCTCAATTATACCCAATATCGGAAAACTGAAAAAAATGTGTGAACTGGTCAGGAAATACCTGCCAAAAGCAACGATTGTCGTTGGAGGACATGTGGCAAATAAAGGCGGCATCCACGAAATCATCGACGCGGATCATATTGTCAAGGGAGAGGGTATTCAATGGTTTCGAACCTTTCTTGGACAGGATAAAACAGCCGCCATAAGGCATCCGCTGGTCTATTCGGGATTAGGCACCCGAATAATGGGGATTGCGCTTCGGGACAAACCCGGTGATACCGCCGCTGTCTTACTCCCTTCCGTGGGTTGCCCGGTGGGCTGTAATTTTTGTTCGACTTCTGCATTATTCGGCGGCAAGGGCAAATTTATCAACTTTTACCAAACCGGAGATGAGCTTTTTTCCGTCATGTGTCAACTGGAAGAAAAACTCAAAGTTCGATCTTTTTTTACCATGGATGAAAATTTTCTCCTGCATCGAAAAAGGGCGCTGCGACTTCTTGAGTTGATGCAAAAAAGCAATAAAAGCTGGGCACTATATGTTTTCAGCTCGGCCAGGGCATTAAAATCTTATACCATTGAGCAACTGGTGGGTCTGGGAATATCCTGGGTGTGGATGGGACTGGAAGGCGAACAAAGCCAATATTCCAAGCTCAACAATGTAGAGACGTTGCCTCTGGTTCGATATCTTCAATCCCATGGAATTCGCGTTCTGGGGTCATCGATTATCGGCCTGGAAAACCATACCCCCGACAACATTTATCGCATCATAGACTACGCCGTCAGCCATGATACGGATTTTCATCAGTTTATGCTGTACATCCCGATTCCCGGGACGCCGCTGTATGAACAGCATCGAAAAGACGGAACTCTTTTGGCCGAATCGGAATTCCCGCTGGCGGACATCCATGGGCAGTATCGCTTTAATTACCGGCATCAACATATTCGCAACGGCCGGGAAGAACAATTTATTCTCGACGCTTTCCAGCGTGATTTTGAGGTCAACGGCCCCAGCCTTGCCCGATTGATCAAAACCTTATTAAAGGGCTGGAAAAGATACAAAGACTACCCGGACAAGCGTATTCGAGACCGTTTTGCATGGGAAGTCAAGCCGCTCCGAACAACTTATGCCGCTGCTGTCTGGGCGATGAAGAGACGATTCCGGACAAATAAACGAATGGCCGCAAAAATGAATTCTCTGCTCCAAGAAATTTACGAAACCTTCGGCTGGAAGACAAGGATTATAGCTCCGCTGGCAGGACTATACGTTTACGCTGCTCTGAAAAAAGAAGAAAAACGCCTGTCAAACGGATGGACATATGAGCCCGTTTCTTTTTACGAAAAAAATGCTGCGGCCCTGGCCCTGGAGAGTACCGCACAGGCATACTCCAAACCACTATCCTCAAAAATCAGATGCGTTTCATGTAAACCTTCCCTCGTTCCCGGCAGATAGGCCCTTGGTTGTAAATTTTGCTTGCCCAGTGAAATACAGAGTCAATTTCACCGGGGTGCTTTTTATAGCAAAACTTTTTCCATTCTGCCACTAAGGCACCAAGGTTCACCCTGTTAAATAGTTCTAAATTTCGCTTAGTATAGATATTCGATGGTACTTTTTAACAAAAATCGATCCTGGTTTTTCAATATTTAACAGGGCAGGCGAAGAAAGAATAATAAATATATCCTTTGTGTTTTAGTGCCTTTGTGGCAAATATTTTTCGTTCCGGCCCGTCCGCCTTACTCCGCTTGGCAGGAGGGCGGGCTTATTCGGGTTAGGGTTGTGCAAAAAGGTTTTCAAGCATATCGATTTGTGGTATTTTGTTTGCCATTTATGACAGACTCGTAAAAGAAAGATTCTCATGAAAATTATCAATAACATTCACACCTTTATCTGGAAATCAATGTCCGCCAACAACTGCAACACATATTTGATTGACGGACCAACCCGTGTCCTAATCGATCCGGGTCACAGCAATCTGTTTGATCACGTACGGGAAGGGCTTATGAAATTAGGTCTGACGCTCGAAGATATCGGATTGATCATATGCACCCATGCCCACCCTGACCACATTGAGGCTGTTCAATTATTCAAAGAAACCCCGGCCCTTATGACGCTCCATCATAAGGAATGGAATTTTTTAAAAACCATCGATAAATATGTCAGCGCCTCCATTGGTATCAATCCGGATTTAATCACCCCCGATTTTTTTCTCAAAGAAGGCGACATTTCTGTAAATGGCCTTAACCTAAAGGTACTTCACACCCCGGGTCATTCACCTGGATCGGTCTCACTTTACTGGCCGGACCAAAAGCTAATGTTCACGGGCGATCTGGTTTTTAAAGAGGGTATCGGACGTACGGATCTTCCCGGCGGCAATGGTTCAGTGCTTAAAGAAAGCATCAAAAAGCTCGCAAAACTTGAGATCGAATGGCTATTGCCGGGTCATGGTGATATCATTAGCGGGGCAAAGGATGTCGAGACAAACTTCGCTCATTTGCAACAATTTTGGTTAACCCACATCTAACCCGCATTTCTCACGAGCCGAGTTTGCAGTATCTACGAGGTGCGGTCATACAAGGCGGTCTTTTCCCGAACTAGAATCTGATCAAATTTATCCTTAATCTCCTTAACGGTTAATATCAATTCATTGTCGGTCTCCAAATTAGGCACAACAGCGGAACCTGAAATAAAACGCTTTTCTGCCAGATCTGCTTTTACCTCTTTTATCCTTTTTTCAGATTCAAACCCGACGGCATCCTGAAAATCGTGGAATAATGTCTCAAGCCCCGATATGTCTAAGCCGCAAATTTCATTTAACAACTCAAGAAGGGACTCATTTTTATGCCCTAGCTTAAGACTGTCTAAAAGCATCCGCGACAGCATCTTATCCACCTTCAAATCATAGGCTTTTCTTAAGCTGTCCAGTTCTTTTTCCAGATGTTCCTTTTTTAATAGATTGTCCTGATATTTTTGCAAAAGGCCCTTTAACCTCTTATTGACTTCAATATGTTTTTGCTCCTCCTTTTCCTCCTGGCTGAGGGTAAGGTGCCTGGTCTTTTCCATAACAAGATCGAGGGTGCTTTTAATTTCTCCCATTGGATACCTCTGTATTGTAACCTTGATGTGGTTGATATTCTGAGACCTTTGCAAAACGCTCCCTTTTGCCCAATTCCGGCGTCAGGCTCAAATTTTAATCCTCAAAATACTCAATGTATTCCTGTGGTTAAAATTTTCGCCTTCCTTGGCCTTGAACAAAATCGAACATTTTTCAAAGGTCTCATTCTTTGTTGTCAGTATAATCCCTAATGTTGCAAAAGTAACTTTTAACAACAGCCTCCATGTTTGACTGAACAATTTCCAGAATCTGTTCTTTCCACTACCATAAATCAATTTTGCCATCAATTGATTTACACCTGACATGGTCATGATTATTTTTTTAACTTCATCTTTGGTCATTACCACCGGAAGATTTCGCTTTTTTCGCGCCCGGACTGCATCAATTTTCTCGCCCTCTAATGAATTGTCAGTCTCGTAAAGAGTCAAAATCCGACGGCAAAGTAAAAAGCTCCAAATTCAAGGCGCGCAAATCCTGAGGAATGAGGCGTACTTATAGTACGCTGCAATGATTCACCCGGTTAAATAAATACTTTGCGTGTTTATCCGCTCAATGAAGAAAGAAAGATTTTACCATAAGCCCGTTATGTTATTATAAAAATTTAACTGGGCAGGGGATGCAGCGCAACGCAGAAGTTGGACTTTTTACGAAGCCGTCAATGAAATATTTAAAACATTTCTGTAAGAAACAAGAGGGCATTAAATGCCTGATTTTGGGTAGATGGGGAGACATTTCTT
>MAXL01000115.1 GCA_001751005.1 Desulfobacterales bacterium S5133MH16 | reverse complement strand
TCTTTGACCACAAGTCGAAAATAATCGCATTTGTAGCCGGTGTGATCAGTTTTCAAGATCCTATAGTCCGTTCCGCTGAGAGCTTCCTCTGCGGCGGCCAGTTGCTTCTTTTCCACCATGACACCTGCGGCGCCTTTGTTTGAAAGCAGAAGGTGAGGTGCGGGAACGGAGAAATCAACTCCGGCGTCCTCATTACCAAAAACCGGAACTCACAGCCACAGAATCCAATCAGGTCTGGTCCTGGGACATCACCAAACTCAAAGGACCGGTTAAATAGGTGTATTATTACCTCTATGTCATCACAGACATCATGTAGTCGCGTGGATGGCAGCTCGCCGGGAATCAGAAGCCCTTGCCAAACGGCTAATCGATCAAACCCGCAAGAAGGAGGATATTGTTTCTTGACAAGTCACCATCCACGCAGATCGAGGCTCCAGCATGATATCCAAGTCTGTGCCTCACCCTCTGTGTCAATGAAACGTGAGACACGGACCCCCTTGAATTTACTGTAGGGCGGCGGAGGTTAAAATCATGGGAGCTGTCGATATTACCAATGGACACTAAATTAATGGTCAACCCTGTCTCATTTCCATTGACATATTCGAGGTTTTCGTTCATTTTGTTTGATTATAAAGGGCGCTAGCCCTAAGGATGAAAGAAATGGAATGTGTGCCCCGTTGTTTGCAACCATGTAAGCATAGAGTCTGTATGAGAAAGCTTGATGCAAAAAGATTAATGGATGCCTGCAGATAGATATTGACCCAATCAGACTTTTGAATTCGGCATATAAAAAAGTGAAAGCAACAATGAGCATCCTTCATATAAGCTCAGAACTAGCTTACACTTTTTATGGTAGGTTAAACGATTATACCTGTTGGGTTTCTCTCAATTCGCAATAGAATGTAACCTTCTGTTTTCAAATATAATACGTACAGTATGGCGCAACCCAACAAAAAAGTCGATCAACGCAACCTACATCGATTTCAGAGAAGTGTTAACTGGAAAATGAAGGATGCCCAATAACCTGTAATTTCTTAGTGCCTTTTTTATTTTGTGCTGTTGTATTAAAAGCAGCCGGTTGTTTGTCCTCATTAAACCCGAATTGGGATTTAGGAAAAAATTCGATATTACTTTGATATTCTTATGAATCTGTATAATGGAAAAAAACTGCGAAATTCAGGGCGAAAAGTTAATCTACCTTTTTGTTTGTCCGTAGCTGGAACTGAAGAGCTTTTGACCTGTGAAAGGGTGCTCAATATTATCTCAGGAAAACGAGCTGTATGTCTGGGAAGATGGGGCAATCAGGAAGTTGTTGTAAAGATATTTTATCAGTCATTGCAAATTAATCGTCATATGAAACGAGAGGTATCGGGAATCCAGGCATTACTAAAAGCGAGCATTATTGCCCCCGATTTATTGTTTATAGGAAAAACAAAGGATAAGGTTGGTGTATTAATATTCGAAGATATCCATCCATCCATTGAGTTAGGAAAATTTTGGAATGCCACCGAAAGCGTAGAAGAGAAACGAAACCTGGTACGCAAACTTATGGTACTACTTGCCAAAATGCACAATGCCGGTATAAAGCATCGCAATTTGCATCTTAATAATTTTCTCGTCAAAAATAATACAATCTATACTATTGATGGAACAGCCATTAAGTGGAACAAAAAGGGCCGTCCTCTGAAACTGCGAGACCGTTTGAAGGATCTATCCCTTTTGTTCGCACAATTCACACTTCCAGACTACTTTCTAGTTTGTGACCTGTATTTAGCCTATGTCAATGAATCGGGATTAGATGATACAAAAGAGATTTTTGAGAGCCTGCAAGGCTATATTGAACACTGGCGAAGGTGGCGAATAAGAAAGTACATTAAGTTAAATTCCAGGAAATACTCCGAGATTGTTTGCCATAAGTCTTTTACACGTTTTATGCTTTGTAAAAAAGCATATTATACATCGGCAATAGCATCCTTTTTGGATAACCTGGACAAAATAATAAATGACCCCAAGAGCCTTTTTCTCAAAAGGGGCAACAGCTCTACAGTCATAAGAATCAAAATCGATAATCATGATTTAGTTGTAAAGCGATACAATATTAAAAACTTCAGACACAGACTCCGGCGGTTCTTCAGGCCGACACGGGCAACTCATTCCTGGCAAAGTGCACACAAGCTATTAAAGCTTGGTATCGCAACTCCCACGCCCGTAGCCATGCTGGAAAGACGTTTTGGGTATTTCCGAGGGAGGGGTTATTTTATTTGCGAATATGTTGACGGCCCTGATGTAATTGATTTTTTTAATGATGGCGATCTGCATCAAAAACTGGATGTTGCAAAACGAATTGCAAATATTTTTGATAATTTTGCGATTGCAAAAATCAGCCATCATGACATGAAAGGTGCCAATATTATCATTAACAAGGGGCACGCTGTAATAGTTGACCTTGATGGTATGCGTATGCACGTCAGCAGAAGGCGATTTGGACATGCTCACAACAGAGACAAAAATAGATTTCTTGAAAATTGGAAGACTGCTCCTGAGGTTGGTGAAATGTTTAATAAATTAATGGGGTAACCTGGCAATGGTTACCTGCCGAGAGGGAAGGCGCCCTGATGCGCACAGGCCCTCCTGAGTAAGGTCTAGTCAACCGCTCAGTAGTGTAATGACTGAAGGCGCAAGCCGGAAAGGAAGATAAGCGAGTGTAGCGAGGTGAAGGGTGTAGCCCTGAATCTGACACATAGCTCCGAGAACTATTGATTTTGGGAAAGTGCCGATCCTCTCCATTAGGGCGCAGGCCATGCGGTGAGCGCGATAAAGACGAGTGCGGAGCCGACACCCCGGGGTCTAAGACAGCATCGAGCTGCACAACGGCGGGCAAGTAACCAGGCGAGCGACGAACAAGGAGCTCTTGGGGAATCGACTGCAATGGCAGTACCCGAGTACCATGTCCAATGTAAAAAAGGGCATGGGATGGCCGCGTCGCGAGTGATGGGGACCGGAGAGCCGCAATGGCCTAGCGAAGAAGCGGCTAATCCCCGTTGAGCGAAGGTCCCCACGGTTAATCGACTGTGGATGGAGAAACATCGGCACTATGCAATGAGTGAGAACCGATGATCGAC
>MAXL01000114.1 GCA_001751005.1 Desulfobacterales bacterium S5133MH16 | reverse complement strand
TTTTCAATTCCGTATCAAGAAGCGCAGTCGGCTCGAACGCCCTTGATAGGCGGAGCGTGAGCGGAGCCTGTCAAGGACGTTTGATCAAAGCGCAACAGATTGTTCGGTGCTCCTGTTAAATTTTCGTTCGATACTTTGCTTGAAACCTTAGACAATCAGGATCTAAATAATCGATCAAGTCGATAAGAGCATGGTGCAAGAGAATGAGTCGTTCACCATGCGATAGTGCGTCTTTTGAAAGAAGCTCAACGTCTTTTTCCAATTGTCGAAACCATCTTCTGAAAGAATCATCTTGGTTTTCTACGAAGGTTGCATACCCTAAACAGGATTGACGATCATTTTCTGAAATTATCATCTTCTCGCCTATAGCTCGCTGTTCGCCCCTAAAAATACGAAAAACTGGATCGAGACCATCAGTAAGAAATAACATTTGTATATGATCCATGAGTTCTGTTAATTTCTGTGTAGATTCGATCTCGCCTAAATCAAAAAATTGTATCTCTCGTCTGATTATTTCACGCCAACAAAGATATTGTGCAATCACATAAATAGTATTCTGGAGTGTATACTCGCGTTCTGATTCATTACCTTTGACATAATAAACCTGCAACAATCCTTGACGCATAATGTTGAAAAGCTTTGCTTGAAGATCATATGCTGAATGTGCCAGTGGTTCCCGGTACTTGGATATAATATCCTCTGCTTGTTGCCGTTTTCCCCTGGCTTCTTTCTTTTCAGCAAACTTGGCATTCAACTTAGCAACTCTGATTTGACCGATTATACTTATTACTGCACTGATAATTGCTACAACGGCGGCAATCATTGCTGTTAGAATTGCAGTATCCATGGGATCTTACCTACTCTCACCGAACGCTGCGCTTCAGCGGCGCGCGGCTTTTTTCGCGTCCGACTGCAAGCGTCTTGTTATGGTTTGGTGTATGATCAGCGGGAAATATACTATTTGAATTCCATGCCTAATTCTATTCGAAGGAATTCTTTTAGCTTAATAATTTCGACCCTATTCCCACCACGTGCTCTTTTGTCTAAGAAGTAAATTGGATTGTTATTTTCGTCTTTCTCGGTTTTTAAATATCTGATATCCGATTCTTCAACGCCTATTAATTCAGAAGCCTCTGATAAGTTTTTGTCGAAGTCCCAGCACAAAATCCACCTCAAGTGCTTGAATGCGTGATTAAAATCTTTTTTTAGAATAAATTTTAATTCAACATACCAAAACTCACTCTCACTGATTTTGTTGTCAGTCTTATTGCGAGCTATTAAATCTATTCCTCTTGAGGTATTATAATCAAGTGGCTCAAAAAGAAATTTTTCAGGGTATAAGGTGTATATTGACATAAATAATCCAAATACCTCTGCTTCATTCTGAGGTTCTAAAAATACTCGACCCTTGTACTCACATGCATTGCGTTTCTTTATGGAAGTTATTCGTCTTTTATATTCGGCATTTTCTTGCTTTATCGTTTTGTGTTCTTTTTGCCAGCTTCTAAGCGTGTAAATACCTTTTTCATGAAGATAAGTGTCAATGTCATCAAAAATCTCTTGAACTCTTTCTTTGAGCTCATTTTGAATTTGCGAGTCTGTGTTTGAAATAGCACCTCTATTAGCAGTTAGTTTAAGATCTTGGCAATTCAAAAAGCCATGAATCATTGTCATTGAGTTACTACCCGTTCCAAAACCTGAAATCCATTCATTAACTCTCGTAATTGGTATGTGGTCTTTGCAAATCCATATTCCGTAACGATCCGACACTTTATATCTTCCTGTTTCCTTGCGAGATCGCTCCTGAATCATGGGATTATATTTTCTTTTGGCCTGGTCACCTTCAACAGATACAACTAAATCAAAAGTCACTTCAGGATGATTTTTTAGCCTTTCATTTGCATAAATAAATCTCTTTACATAGTGATCAGCTGCATCAAATTCTAACTCCTCAAACAGACTATCAATGCTTGAATTCTCTTCAGGGAAGGTGTGGCCAAAAGATATTTCTTCAAATTCATCAGCATCCAAGCATTTCAAGTAAATTTTGAAATCTTTGTTGTGCTCAATCCCAAAAACATGTTCTATTGAGCCCACTTTTGTAAACCATTTGATGTAATCACGCACAATATCTTGAATAAAAGCTGATCTCTCATTATCATTATATCCAATGATTCTAATCTCAGTGCCAGTTGATCGGTCATCTATAAAATTGTCTATTTCTCTTAGTTGTGGTTTATGGAGTTCTTCATTCGATAGAGCTTTAAATGGTTCTGGACACACAGATTCAAAACAGCCTTCCTCAGATTTGGTTCTCACTTGTACTTCTTCAGATCGCAAATATATTTTAGTGCCATGACCTTTCTCGCCAATTAAGTCGCCATCACCGTTAGCTTTTAATTTTCTCGATTCGCTGTGGCCAAGCCCCCAAAAAGCGGTTGACAGTACTTGATTAGTCATGCCGACGCCATCGTCACTTAGACAAACAACTAATCGCTTCGAACCATTAATATTTTCAACGTTAAATGAAACTTTAATGTGAGAGGCCTTCCAGTCAACCGCATTTGAAATTGCTTCCCTGACCAATTCCATCGGGTCGCCGAAGTCATTAACGATTTCAAAAAACTCCGCACTACCGTTAACTTCAGGTTTAATATCGGTCCAATTATTATTTGCCATTACGTAATCCTATCCTCTTTTATTTTTAATTTTATTTGATTGTGACCATATTTATTTTAGAACCATAACGCCGGCTGTTGAGCGAAGCGCAACAGCCGGCGATAAGCTGACCGTGTGCGTAGCGAAGTGGAGCTCACGGTCAGCTTATCGTCCGGTATCAGCTGACCCAAGCAATGTTACCGACCAATGTTATTTGTAGCTGTGAGCTTTGATAACCAACTAAGGTCATTTGGAAAACCGCGCTGCTTGGGATCAGATGGATACCTTTGTTAGGCTTATTGTAGAAAAATGATTAATCATTTAAGATGCGACCAAAGGGTATTTGCTTACCATTCCTTGATAAGAAATAACCATCTATATCCTGTAAAAGTTCAAAGTATCCATTTTCGTCAAAGATCATTCTAATACTGATACTGTCAAGTTCGTAATCAGAAGGAATAGCATTTTTAAATATTTCTCTTATCGATTTTTCATCAGTACGATCAAGCTCTCTTGAAATGAGATTTTCATGTATAGGTATAATTTCATCAGGTGCTCCCTGATGAGAATTGCGACTGCTAGATTTATTTTTAATAAATGAATAAGAGTAGTTTAAAACAAACCCATCTTCAGTTTTTATGGGCTTAAAAGGCAGCTGTCTGATCAAATTCCGCGTATACCTCAAAGGTTCATCCTTGATGTGATTACTAGCTATAGCTTTCCATGTATTATTATTGCCGCTCTGTAAGGCATTGAATAATTTAGCAAATTGATCTATAGCCTGGACGCGTGGTGTTTCGTTTAAGTACAAAGATAAAAGAGAATTAATTCCATTGGTATTCAAATCCCAGTTTGGATCGCCTTGTATTCTTTGGCACGTTGCCAATGCAATATTAGGGTATATTGATAGAGGATATATATCAGTTAACCTACCAAGCCTTTTCATCGATTCATTATCACATGACCATGTCCAAGCATCCGAAGTATAAGATGTTCCTAATAATGAGAATACATCTCGTTGAAGGCTAGAACTCGATCCTGATAAAGCTCCTAATGTGTGGTCTGTCTTCATTCCATTTGGATATATTAGTAACCATCCTCTTATCTTTTCCTGTAAAGATACTCTTTGGATATTATCTGCAGTCTCTGATGCTTGGCGCTCCAACTTTAAAAGTTTGTTTTGTGTTGCAACTGCGCTATCCTCTACATCTTTTAACCGTGCAATAGCATCTTCTGCTAATGCCACTCTTCGGTCTATTTCAATTCCTAATAGGACAATTCTAGAAGCGGACCCAAAATCTATCGCCCATATAAGCGAAATCAAAAATAGGCCTGTAACTGCAGCCGTATAATTTGCCACATTTATTTTTGTTTTTATAAGTCGAAATGTAGCAACACATATTCCAACTGATACAAATATTTTAATTCCATTTTCAATTATCAATTCCAAAATAGAGATCCCTACTATTTGATTATTTGAACGCCTAACGTCCGCCGGATGAGCTGCGAGGATGGTTGCGTCGGTGCATAGCGAAGTATGCGACCGCGCAACCACCGGAGTCAGCTCCATTGGGCCTGAT